>CAXTSD010000094.1:0-8332 GCA_964246775.1 uncultured Acetobacteraceae bacterium
GGGGTTGATCGCGGCGATGCGAGGATCGGCGGGCCCGGGATCGCTGCCGGCGCGCGCGAGCGCACCCTGGCTCACCCCCTGGTCGCCGAACGGCGGCTTGCCGTCCGCGAGCGCGGCCGTCGCCGCGGCACTCGCGAGGCCGCCGGCGGCGGCGCCGGCCAGGATGCGTCGGCGTGACATCTGTCGCATGATCAATCCCCCGTATCGCCAGCAACGCGGGCTCAAGCGGGCGGTCGTTGTCAGGATACGGTGAGGCAGGAGGTTGCCGCCGGGTTAGTGAGCACAACCGCAACGAGACCGATGACTTGGCGCTCGGGATGTGGAGGCTGCTCGCGCTTCTTCTCGGTATGCGCGCCGGGTTGGCGGCCGGTGGCGCGCGAGACAAAGACTCTGATACCTGGGGCCGCGATCAGCGAGCCCTGGTAGCAGACCGCTGCATTGTCATCGTTCTGATAACGACGGCGACCTGTTCGCCTGTTCTGCTCAGCCTCATCAGTCGTGGGCGTGGGCCGCGGGTCTGTCTCAGATCAGGGGAAGGCTATGTCAATCCGTTTCAGTCAGGTCCTCCGGGCAACCCTGCTCGCCGGCAGCATGCTGTCGCCCCCCCCCGAACCCGCCCCGCCCCCCCCCCCCGGCCCCGCAACCGGTCGAGCTGCCGACCAACCTGTTCATCACGCCGCTTGCCATTCCGGGCGCGACGCAGGTGCTGTTGAACCCGCGGCTGCCCGCCTACCCGAACTTCGTCGCCGGCGAGGCCCTGCGCGAGGCGGTGAGCCCTGACGGCAAGACCCTCGCCGTCGTGACCGGCGGCCAGAACTCGCTCAACGACGGCAGCGGCAACACCGACGACGCGAACTCCACCCAGTATGTCTTTCTCTACAACATCGGCGGCAAGGCACGCCGCCCGTCGCTGATGCAGGTGATCAAGCAACCCAACGCCCATCGCGGCCTGGTCTGGTCGCCTGACGGCACGACGCTGTTCGTCGCCGGCGGCGTGGACGACGCCGTCTACGCCTACAGCAAGACCAACGGCAGCTTCGCGCTGGCATCGAAGCTGCTGCTCGGCCACACCAAGCCGGGCTTGCTGCCGGGCGGCCTTGGCTTGCGGGTAAGCCCGGAGACCGTAGGCCTTGCGATCTCCGCCGACGGCAAGACGCTGATCGCCGCGAACAACTACAACGACTCGATCAGCGTCATCGACGTCGCGACCGCGAGCATCAGGTTCGAATACGATCTGCGGCCCTTCAACACCAGCGGCGCCAGCGGCCAAGCGGGCGGTGAATATCCGTTCGACGTCGCGATCAGCGGCGGCAACGCCTACATCTCCTCCACCCGCGACCGCGAGGTCGTCGTCGTCGACATCTCCGGCGGCGCCGGCCGTCTGGTCGCCCGCATCCCGCTCGCCGGCAATCCCTACGGCATGACGCTGAGCAACGGCACCTTGTTTGTCGCCGAGGACAATCAGGATCGGGTTGCCGCGATTGACGTCGCCAGCGGAAAGCTGATCCGCGAGATCGACGTCCGCGCCCCTGCCGGCACGATCCGCGGCCCGCGCTACACCGGCACGTCACCCTACGCCGTCACGGTCTCGCCGGATGGAAACACGCTCTACGTCGTCAACAACGGCGCCAACAACATCGCCGTCGTGCCGCTAACCGGCACCAAGGCGCTGCGCGTCACCGGCCTGATCCCCACCGCCTATGCTCCGAAGGATGTCGCCTTCAGCCCCGACGGCGCCCAGATGTACATCGTCAGCGGCAAGAGCAACACCGGTCCCAACCCAGCCAACCTGCTCGGCAACACCTACGCCATCCAGTACAAGGCGTTTGCGCCGATCCCGCCCGGCAGCACGGACAACACCGCCGGCATCCTCGCCGCCAACGCGATTGCCACCGCCGCGTCCAACGCCGCCAACCAGTATCAATTCCAGCTTGAGCAGGCGTCACTCGTGAGCGCCGGCACGCCCGGCGGCAGCGTACTCGCGGCGCTGACCGCGCAGGTGCTGCAGAATGACGGCTACTCGGTCAAGGAGGCGCCGGCCGACAAGCGCGTGATGTCGTTCCTGCGCCAGCACATCAAGCACGTGATCTACATCGTCAAGGAAAATCGCACCTTTGACCAGATGCTCGGCGATCTGAACAACGGGGCCAACGCCGATCCGTCCCTGGTGCAATTCGGCCAGGCGATCACGCCCAACTTCCACAAGATTTCGAAGCAGTTCGTGACGCTCGACAACTTCTTCGATCCAGGCGATGGCAGCATGGATGGCTGGTCGTGGTCGATGCGCGGCCGCATCACCAACGACGAGGAAGTCACCCAGCAACAGAACTACGCGTTCGTGAACCGCGGGCTCTCCTACGAGGGCGAGGGCTCGAACCGTAACGTCCCGGTCGGCGTCGCCGGCGCGGCGCGCGTCGATGCCGTGGCACCCGTCACCGTCGGCGGCACCGCCTACAACTACAACACGATCTCCGCCCTGCTGCCGGGCGGCACCGCCAATCTGCTGCCCGGCCCGAACGACGTCGCCGCGACCGACACCGTTTTCGGCGACGAGCCCGGACAGCAGGAAGGCTACATCTTCACCGCCGCCCTGCGGGCTGGCCTGAATGTCCGCAATTACGGCTTCATGGTCAACAATATCGGCCCGACGACACTGAACGGCCAGCCGATCACCAATGCCGGCGCCGTCGGCATCCAGCAGGCCGCCGAGCTCAACCCGCAGCTCCAGGGCTATACGGATCTGTATTTCCGCGGCTTCGACCAGACCTTCTCGGACCAGTGGAATGTCAATGAGTGGAAGCGTGAATTTTCAAAGTACGTGCATGACGGCAATCTGCCGGCCTTCGAGACCGTCCGTCTCAGCCACGACCACACCGGCAGCTTCGCAACCGCGCTGGCCGGGGTGAACACGCCGGAGACTCAGGAGGCCGACAACGACCTCGCCGTGGGCCGCATGCTGCAGACGGTCGCGAACAGCCCTTACGCCGACAGCACCGTATTCTTCGTCATCGAGGACGATTGCCAGGACGGCCCGGACCACGTCGACAGCCATCGCGCCACCGCCTACATCGCCGGCGCCTACGTGAAGCAGCACGCGGTCGTCAGCACACGCTACAACCAGGTCAACATGCTGCGCACCATCGAGGACATACTCGGCACGGCGCATGTGAACCTGCTCACCGCCAACGCGGCGCCGATGAGCGAGGTGTTCGATACGTCGGGCTCCGGCTATTGGCACTACGCGCCGCTCGCCTCCACGATTCTCAAGACCACGACGCTCAATGTCGCCGCGATCGAGACCGGCGTGCATTACGCTGGCGGGCCGGATATCCGGCCACTGCACAATGCCGCTTGGTGGGCGGAGAAGACGAAGGGCTTTGATTTCACCGCTGAGGACCGGGTGCCGTTCGCCTTGTTCAACCGCGTGCTCTGGGAAGGCACAAAGCAGAACGTCGCCTACCCTCGGATGGCGGCGTCGGTCTCGAGGTCTGACGACTGACAGGCTGGTGGTCCGGTCCTGACGCTCACCACCCGAGCGTCAGGTGCTGCTCACGTCTCGTCGACACCCCGGTTGGTGAAGCGGGCGTTGCCGAGGCCGGTGCCGATGGTCATGATGCCCCAACGCGCCACGTCGCGCATGAACGGGACCTCGCTCAGGCCCTGAACGACGGCGTCGTTATGCATCAGCACCGCCGTGTCATGGCCGGAAATCGTCGGCAGCGCCGCTTGCAGGCGGCAAGCCAGGTTGAAGGATTTATGCTGCCAGTCGCCCGGCAGGTTCTGTCCGCCTTTCTCGATTGATCCATCCGTGCGGATCAACCCCGGGCAGCCGATGCCGATGAACGGCGCGAGCCGCGAGCCGCGCTTTTCCGCCCGCCTGATCATCGTGGCCAGCATTTCGATGAGTCGGTCGACGGCTGCGGTGCGGTCAGGCTGGTCGTCGGCGTGGCACCATAACTCCGAGGCCGAGATCCGGCTCCTTGAGAAATCGGCAGCCTTGCGGAGATTGAGTTCGACGATGCCGACCCGGATGTTCGAGCCGCCGATATCGACGGCGATGATGCTGTCATGGCCGGAAAACACCCATGGCGGCGCCAGGTGGACGCAGCCGATCAGCCCGGCCTCGTCCGGATGATGGCGGATCGGCTGCAGCCTGATGTCGAGCTGCGCGCTCTTGAGAATGACGGCGGTGCGGCCGATCGCAAGCTCGCCGATGCGGCTGTTGCGCAGGCCGCCGCCGACGACGATGCGCTGGGTATCGCGCCAGGTCTTCAACCTGAGAAAGCGGCGGATGACGGTGGCGAACTCCTGCGCGAAATCCTCGATCGTGCCGAGCACGACGCCTGCCGCTTCCGGATCACCGTCCAGCAGCAGCCGATCAAGCTTCTTCTTGCTGATCTCGTCGCTCGGAATGTCGCCGACCGGGTCGATGTCGTTGCGGCGCAGGCTCTCGCGTGTGTCCTCCAGGATCGCCCGGAACGCGCGCCCGCTCGCCCGGTCGCCGACGAAGCCGTCCTCGTCGGGAAGTTCGGCGTTGTAGGTATCGACGTGCACCGCGGTGAGCCGTCCGGTTCCGTGGCCGGCCAGGCTGAACCGCTCTGCGTCATGTGTTGTCACTCGGCTGACCTGCCTGATTGCGGTGGCGTATGGCGGACGCGCGGGCACTATCGAACGCATCATCGGCATACCACAGGCCACGCGTGACATCATCGAGCGTGATCGTGCGCCGGCCGGTGGCGGCGAAGTTCATCAATGCGACATCAAGACGATGCCCGATCTCGCGATCGGCATCGGTCGAGGTTAGCGGCCGAGCCATCCCTGGCCTCCTTCAGACCCGGGTGGACCTGACCGTCGTCAAGCCTCCATCGGGCGGACCCTCATTGGCAGCGCCGCCATAAAGAAACAATTTGCCGCGTCGCGCCGGCGCCGACGTGGATGGCGGTCCGATTAGGCGCAAGCAACACGCATGCGGGACATCGCGGGCGCCCCCGACCGGCACGGTCAGACACGAATGGAATCTTTATGCGGCGGCCGCCTAATCACGCCCCAGCCTCGATCAGGCGAAGGATGCGGAGCATGATGGACGTCGTAGTCGTGGTGCTGGGAACGGGCGGGATCGTGCTGATGGCGGCTTATGCCGCGCTGTGCGACCGGATCTGACGATGTTCGACCTTGTCCTCGGCGGCGTCGTCTCCGCAGGCCTGTTCGTCTATCTCGTCTGGGCGCTCGTGCGCCCTGAAGACTTCTGAGGTCCTCAGAGATGACGATCATCGGATGGGTGCAGATCGCCCTCGTGCTGTCGCTCGTCTTCGTCTGCGCGGTGCCGCTCGGGCGCTACATCGCGGCCGTCATGCAAGGCCACCGCACCTTTCTCTCGCCCGTGCTCGGCCCGCTCGAGCGCGGCTTCTACAGCGTCGCCGGCGTCGATCCCCGCACCTCGATGGGCTGGAAGACCTACGCCTTCGCGCTGATCACGCTGCAGGCGGTGCACTTCCTCATTCTCTATTTGATGCTGCGATGCCAGGACACCCTGCCGTTCAATCCGGCCGGACAATCCGGCCTGTCGCCGCGGCTCGCGTTCAACACCGCGATCTCCTTCGTCACCAACACCAACTGGCAGGCCTATGGCGGCGAGACCACGCTGTCTTACGGCAGCCAGATGTGGGGCCTTACGGTGCATAACTATCTCTCGGCGGCCACCGGCATCGCCGCCGCAGTGATGGTCGCGCGCGCCTTCGCCGCCAACGCGGTCAAGGAGCTCGGCAATTTCTGGGTCGATCTGACCCGCATCGCGCTTTACGTGCTGCTGCCGATCTGCCTCGTCTACACGGTGTTCCTGATCGTCTCCGGCGTGCCGCAGACGCTCGCGCCGTATGTGGACGCGACGACGCTCGAAGGCGCGAAGCAGACCATCGCTGTGGGTCCGGTCGCGTTCCAGGAGGCGATCAAGCTGCTTGGCACCAATGGCGGCGGCTTCTTCAACGTGAACTCGGCGCACCCGTTCGAGAACCCGACGGCGCTCACCAACGTCATCGAGACCTGGTCCGAAATCGTCATTCCGTTCTCGCTTGTGGTGATGTTCGGCGTCATCGTCGGTGATCGCAAACAGGGCTTTGCGCTGTTCTGGACGATGGCGATCCTGATGGTGAGCTTCGTCGTGCTCTGCTACGCGGCCGAGGCGGGCGGCAACCCCCTGCTCACCCATCTCGGCATCGATCCGTCGATGGGCAACATGGAGGGCAAGGAGGTCCGCTTCGGCACCGCGGCATCGTCGCTGTTCGCGGTCACCACCACCGCCACCTCCGACGGCGCCGTGATCGCCATGCATGACAGCTTCACCCCGCTCGGCGGCATGGTTCCGATGTTCCTGATCCAGCTTGCCGAAGTCGTTCCGGGCGGCGTCGGTTCGGGGCTCTACGGCATCCTGGTGTTCGCGCTGCTCGCGGTGTTCGTCGCCGGGCTGATGGTCGGCCGCACGCCGGAATATCTCGGCAAGAGGGTGCAGGCCCGCGAGGTCAAGCTCGCGATGCTGGCGGTGCTGATCCTGCCGCTCTGCATCCTTGGCGGCACCGCGCTGTCGCTGGTGAGTGCGAGCGGCACCGGCTCGCTCGCCAATGCCGGCCCGCATGGCCTGAGCGAGATGCTGTATGCCTGGACGAGTGCCACCGGCAATAACGGCAGCGCCTTCGCCGGGCTCACCGCGGACACCAAGCTGCTCGATTACGGCCTCGGCATCGCGATGCTGCTCGGGCGCTTCGCCTTCCTGATCCCGGTGCTGGCGATCGCCGGCTCGCTCGCCGCCAAGCCAAAGCTCGCCGCGTCCGCCGGCACCTTTCCGACGGACGGGCCGCTGTTCATCGGCCTGATGATCGGCGTGATCCTGATCCTCGGCGGGCTGCAGTTCCTGCCGGCACTCTCGCTAGGACCGTTGGCGGAGCACTACGCGATGCTGGCCGGGGCGACTTACTAGGCAAGACGAAGCGGGTTCCAAGGGCCGACCGGCCTTTGGCGGGTCGAGGGCAGAGCCCTCGCCTTTCTTGAGGACGCAGACGATGCCACAAACCAACCCGATCGCGCTGTTCGACGGCGCGATAATCACCCGCGCCTCCCGCGACGCTTTCGCAAAGCTCGATCCTCGCCACCTGATCGCCAATCCGGTGATCTTCGTGACCGAGGTCGTCGCCGCCCTGGTCACGCTGCTGGGCATCCGCAATCTCGCAACCGGGCAGGCCTGGGGCTTCGCCCTCGCCATCGCCGCCGGGCTGTGGCTCACCGTGCTGTTCGCAACCTTTGCCGAGGCGGTCGCCGAGGGCCGCGGGCGGGCGCGCGCGGAATCGTTGCGCCGCTCGCGCAGCGAGGTGACGGCCAAGGTGATCGCCAACGCCAAGGACCGCCGGTCCGTGAGGTCGGTGCCGGCGCCGGAGCTGCGCCGCGGCATGCTGGTGCTGGTCGAGACCAACGACCTGATCCCGAGCGACGGCGAGATCATCGAGGGCATCGCCAGCGTCAACGAAAGCGCGATCACCGGCGAATCGGCGCCGGTGATACGCGAGGCCGGCGGCGACCGCTCGGCGGTGACCGGCGGCACGCAGGTGGTGTCGGACTGGCTTGTCGTGCGCATCACCGCCGATCCCGGCGCGACCTTCATCGACCGCATGATCGCGCTGGTCGAGGGCGCCGAGCGGCGCAAGACGCCGAACGAGATCGCGCTCGACATCCTGCTCGCCGGCCTCACCATCATCTTCCTGATCGCCGTCACGACCCTCGTCGGTCTCGCGCGCTATTCCGGCACCGAGCTCAGCGTGCCGGTTCTGGTGGCGCTGCTGGTGACGCTGATCCCGACCACGATCGGCGGGCTGCTGTCGGCGATCGGCATCGCCGGCATGGACCGGCTGATCCGCTTCAACGTCGTCGCGACCTCGGGCCGCGCCGTCGAGGCGGCGGGCGACGTCGATACGCTGCTGCTCGACAAGACGGGCACCATCACCTTCGGCAACCGCATGACCGCCGGCCTCTATTCGGTGCCCGGCGTCGACGAGCGCACGCTCGCCGAGGCGGCGGCGATGGCCTCGCTGGGCGACGACACCCCTGAGGGCCGCTCGATCCTGACTTTTTCACGCGACCGTCACGGCATCGCCGTCGAGATGCCTGCGGACGCGCAGGTGGTGGCGTTCTCCGCCAACACCCGCCTCTCCGGCCTCGACGCAGGCGACCGCTCCTGGCGCAAGGGCGCCGTCGACAGCGTGCTCGCGATGACGCAGCCGACCTCGCGCGCGTCCGTCGGCGCCGCCGCGACGGGCGACGCCCTGACGGCCGCTCCGCCGGCATTCAC
>CAXTSD010000095.1:0-8184 GCA_964246775.1 uncultured Acetobacteraceae bacterium
CGCCCACCCCCTCGCCATGCCCCTCGCCGTCGAGCGCGACCAGCACCCGCAGCGCCGCGTCCTCCATGTCGGCGAGCCGCTCGCGCAGGTAGGGGTCGGCGATGCGCCGCATCCGGTCGCGCAGCTCGGAGGCGACGCGGTGGACGGCCGCCTCGGCGGTCAGCCCGCCCTCGATCGCCTCGGCGACGCGACGCAGCCAGCCCTCGTCGGCGGCGATCAGCCGCGTCGCCTCCAGCACCTCGCGCGGCTCGCGGCCTTCGGGCAGTCGCGAGGCGATCAGCTCGTCAAGCCCGGCGCGCATGGCGATCACGGCGTCGCGCAGCCGCTCGCCCTCAAGCACGGGATCCTCGGCCAGCACGCGTCGCGGCGGCCGCCCGGTGCCGAGCACGATCACCGGGCCGATGGCAATCCCCGGGCTGAGCGGGACCGCGTCGAACTGCCGCGGCAGGGTGGCGCCAAAACCCTGCTCGGCGCCGTCCACGGCGCCGCTCGCGGCGAGCAGCTCGGCGAGCAGCATCGCCACCGTCTCGAGCACCTCCACGTCCTCCTCGCGGAAGCGCCGCGGCGCCAGCGTCTGCACGACCAGCACGCCGAGGGTGTGGCCGGCGCGGCGCACCGGCAAGGCGAGCAGCGAGGCATAGCGCTCCTCGCCGGTCTCCGGCCGGTAGTCGAAGGCGGGGTGGTTCTGCGCGTCGGCGAGGTTGAGCAGGGTGCCGGTCGCCGCGACCAGGCCGACGATACCCTGGCCGACGCGCAGCCGGGTGCGCCCGACCGCTTCCGGGTTGAGCCCGAACGTCGCCCTCAGCTCGAGCATGTCGCCCGGACGCATGGCGTAGATCGAGCAGACCTCGGCGGCGATCTCGGCGGCGACCAGGGCGATGACCTCGGCGAGCGGCGCCGCGCCCGCCCCCATCATCTGCCGCAACCGCGCCAGCAGCTTGAGCGAGGTGATCACCCGAGCGGGCCCGGTGGTCCGGCTCCTCCGACCTGGTCGCGCAAGGCGAGGGCCGCGGCGGCCTGGCCGATCAGCTCGTCGATGATCGCGGCCGTGCTCTGCTCGGCGGTCACCATGCCGACGGACTGGCCAGCCATCACCGAGCCGCCCTCGACATCGCCCTCGATCACCGCGCGGCGCAGCGAGCCGGCCCAGAAATGCTCGATCTCGAGCTGCGCCGCCTCCTTGGTCAACCCGCCGGCGACGAAGCGCGCGGCGACGTCGCGCTGGTGCGCCATGAACCGACGCACGCCCTCGTTGACCAGGCCACGCACCGGGATCACCGGGAAGCGCTCGTCGAGCTGCACCGAAGGCAGCGCGTCGCGCGCGTTGGCGCGGATGAAGGCGCGCTTGAAGTTGTCGTGCGCGATGCTTTCGGCCGCCGCGGCGAAGCGGGTGCCAAGCTGGGCGCCGGCCGCACCCATCTCGAGATAGGCGAGGATCGCCTCGCCGCGGCCGATGCCGCCGGCGACGAACACCGGCACCTCGCGCAGATGCGGCAGTATCTCCTGCGCCAGCACGGTCAGCGAGACCGGGCCGATGTGACCGCCCGCCTCCGAGCCCTCGATCACCAGCGCGTCGGCGCCCGAGCGCACCAGGCGCCGAGCGAGCACCAGCGCCGGCGCGAAGCACACCGCCCTCGCGCCGCCGTCCTTGATCCGCCTGATCGCGCCGGAAGGCGGAATGCCGCCGGCCAGCACCACGTGGCCGATGCCCGCGGCGAGACACACGCCGATCAGCCGGTCGAGCTCGGGATGCATGGTGATCAGGTTGACGCCGAACGGCCTGTCGGTCAGCGCCCGCGTCGCCGCGATCTCCTCGGCCAGCCGGTCCGGCAGCATCGAGCCGCAGGCGATGACACCGAAGCCGCCGGCATTGCTGATCGCCGAGACCAGGTGGCGCTCGGAGACCCAGGACATCGCGCCGCCCAGGATCGCATGCCGGGTGCCGAGGAACGCCGTGCCGCGCGCCGACAACGCCGCGAGCCTCGCCGTCGCCTCGGCGGCGCGGTCACGCGGCAGGGCGGGCATCAGGTCAGGCATCGAGGCCGTAGGCGGTATGCAGCGCCCGCACCGCGAGCTCAGTGTATTCGACGCCGATCAGCACGCTCACCTTGATCTCGCTGGTGGTGATCACCTGGATGTTGATCGATTTCTCCGCCAGCGTGCGGAACATCGTGTTCGCCATGCCGACATGGCTGCGCATGCCGACGCCGACGACGCTGATCTTGGCGACCTCTGCGTCCTCCAGCAGCTCGCCATAGCCGATCGCCTGACGCGCGCTCTCCAGCACTGCCCGCGCCCGCGCGAGGTCGCTGCGCCCGATGGTAAAGGTCATGTCCGTCGTGCCGTCGGCGGAGACGTTCTGCACGATCATGTCGACGTTCACATGCGCGTCGGCGAGCGGGCCGAACACCGCCGCGGCGACGCCCGGCCGGTCCGCCACCCGGCGCACCGTCACCTTCGCCTCGTCGCGAGAGTAGGCAATGCCGCTGACCATTTCCTTTTCCACGATCTCGTCCTCGTCCACCACCAGCGTGCCAGGCTCGTCCTCGGCGGTTTCGGGCGCGAAGCTCGACATCACCTGCAGCCGCACCCGCTCCTTCATCGCCAGCTCGACGCTGCGCGTCTGCAGCACCTTGGCGCCGACCGAGGCGAGCTCCAGCATCTCCTCATAGGCGATCTTATCCAGCTTGCGCGCCCTCGCAACGATTCGCGGATCGGTTGTGTACACACCGTCGACATCGGTGTAGATGTCGCAGCGATCGGCGCGCAACGCCGCCGCCAGCGCCACCGCCGAAGTGTCCGATCCGCCGCGGCCGAGCGTCGTCACCCGGTCGTCCGGCCCCAATCCCTGGAACCCGGCGACCACCGCCACCTGCCCCTGCCGCATGCGGCGGATGATTTCGGCGCCCTCGATCGCCTCGATGCGCGCGGTGCCGTGCGCCCCGTCGGTGCGAAGAGGCACCTGCCAGCCGCTCCAGGAGCGCGCCTCGACGCCGTCCGCCTGCAGGGCGATCGCCAGCAACCCGCTGGTCACCAGCTCGCCGGTCGAGACCACCGCGTCATACTCGCGCGCGTCGTGCAGCGGCGACAGCGCCTGGCACCAGGCGACCAGCTGGTTGGTCGCGCCGGCCATCGCCGAGACCACCACCGCCACCTCGTGCCCGGCGCGCACCTGCCGCGCCACGCGACGCGCCACGGCCCGTATGCGGTCCAGATCGGCGACCGACGTGCCGCCGAACTTCATCACGATACGCGACACTGTGATCCCCCAGCCTGCCGGGTGCGGCATAGCCGGGCGAGGCGGATTAGGCCAGGGACGCGAAAGCTTCGCGCGGGCGGCGAGGCCGGGTTACGGCGCTGTTCGAAGCGTATTTATGCGAAGGCAAGGGGCTTTGCCCCTTGACCCCATTGGGGCCGGCGGCCCCAAACCCCGTTTATTAAATATAGTTTCCAAAAACAAAAGTAAGCGGCGCTCCCTATCCAGTGAAATGGTAAAACAAGGATTTTAAAGGCTCCGCCTTTAATGGGGTCAAGGGGCAAAGCCCCTTGCCTTGCCTTAGTGACATCAAGCCGCGACCGGCGCCGGGGTCAGGCTGTCGCGTTCGCGATGCAACGGCAGCCGCACGCGATAGAGCGTGCCCTCGCCTTCCACGATGTCGAGTGTGGCGCCGAGCTGGCGGGCGAAGCCGCGGATGAGTTGCAGGCCGATGCCGTCGCGGGTGCCGGTCTCGGTCTCGACCCGGCCGGCCGGGATGCCGACGCCGTCATCCTTGATGACCAGCTCGGCCTCGTCGCCGAGGCTCGTCTCGCCCGGCAGGGTGCGCAGGCAGACCTCGATCTGGCCATGGCGCCGGTCCGGAAACGCGTATTTGATCGCGTTGCTGACCGCCTCGGTGACGATGAGGGCGAGCGGCACCGCCTGATCCGACGACATCTGCAACTCGCTCGCCTCGATCGCCAGAGAGATGCGCTCGCCCTCCTTCTCGCCCATCGCCTGAAACAGTTGGCCGCAGAGCTCGACGAGGAAGCTGCGCGTGTGGATCGTGTGCACTTCGCCTTGCGCGTAGAGGTGGCGGTGCAGCGTCGCCAGCGCCCGCACCCGGTCGCGGGCGGATTGGAACTCGGCGCGCGCCTCGGGCTGGCGGATGCGCGCGGCCTGCAGGTTCAGCAGCGAGGCGACGATCTGCAGGTTGTTCTTCACCCGGTGATGGATCTCCTTCATCAGCAGCTCCTGCTGCTCGACGGCGCGACGCAGCTCGCGCTCGCGCCGGTCCAGCGCCCGTGTCGCGCGGGAGAAGGAGATGGCGAGCTCGCGCAGCTCAAGCGGGGCGGCGCCGACGCGGGTCGGATCAAAGACGCCGAAGCCGCGCCAGGCGCGCATTTCCTTGCCGAGGCGCTTGAGCGGCGTGATCAGCCCGATCGTCGTGCCGAAGGCGATCGTCGCGAGGCCAAGCGCGAGCAGCAGCAGCAGCGCGATCAGGCGCAGCGCCAGCGCCCGCTCGGCCGATTTCTGCGCCGCTCCCGACGGATAGCCTACGACTAGGTGCACGCCGTTCGGCAGCGGCGCCGCGGCGTAGGCGAACAGGCGGCCGTCGATGGCGCGCGCCTGCAGCCCGTCGCCAGAGGCGAGCAGGCGGGAGAGCGCCGGCTCGGCGAGCAGGCCGGCAAGCCCCGCGCTACCGACCACCGTCGTGCCGCCGGCGGGATCGACCAGCCAGACGGTGTCGTCGCCGCGCCGCGAGCGCGGACTGGCGGAGCCGAACCAGTCGATGCTGAGCCTGGTTGCGAGGAAGCCGGCTGGATGCGCCCCGTTTCCAGAGGGGTCGGCGACGGGGAAGACGACCGGGATGGTGGAGCTGCGCGCCGCCTGCCCGTGCTCCGCCGGGCCGAAGACCAGGCCGCCATAGAGTCGGGCGCGCGCGAATAGCGGCCGCAGCGTCGCGCCGGTCAGCGGGCTCGCGCCGGGCCGGCTCATCGGATCGGCGCTGCAGCGGACCTGGCCGGCATCGTCATAAAGTGCCAGGCCCTCGTAGCGGCTGGTCTGCAGCGCCAGCGCCTCGGTCAGGCGCCTGGCGCAGTCTGGGCCGGCTTCGGTCAGCAGCGCCGGAGTGTGGGCGAGCGCGCGCAGCATCTGCTCGGCGCCGGACACCGCGACGTCGTCGCGGGCCAGCGCCGCCTCGCGCAGCAGCCTGACGCGCTCGATGATGCTGGTGGCGGCGAACGCGTAATTCTGCACCGCGACGGCGCCCGCCATGACCAGCAACGGCACGGCGGCGACGAAGATCAGCAAGGCCAGGCGGGCGCGCACCGACGACAGGGTGCGCCGCAGACGAAGCCTCCTCGCCGTGAACAGGGCTGCCACCGTTGGCCTTTAGCTGGCAGCGAAAACAGCAACGCGAGGGCTCTGCCCTCGACCGGGCACCCATCGCACAAGTGCGATGGGACCCGACGCTGGGGTCAGTGGACCCCAGACCGCTTTTTCAAGATCGAGGAGCTTCAATGGCTTGCGCTGGATGGGGTCACTTTGCGCGGTCCTCCTCGATCAGCTTCAGGATGGCGTCGGGGACCGGCTCGCTGGCCACGTCGTCATACATCTGATGCAGGCTTTTCTGGAGCCAGATGTCGAAGGCGGCGTCGGTCTTCTTCGGCTTGCGGCCGGGTCCGGGCAAGGGCGGATTGTTCGGCTTCGACATGGTGACCTGACGCACAGAACCCTGGGCTTGAACGCGAAACGGCCGCAGAGTTTTGCGGCCGTTCCTTTCAGGTGAGCAAATAAGCCGGCGTTACGGCGGCAGGCGGGCGACCGCCGCGCCGCCCCCGGGTCGTCAGGCCGGGTCGTCAGGCCGCCTGACTTGCGCCTCGCTCGGCTGCGCTGAGCTTGCTGGCGAGGACCGCTTTCGCCTCACGCGCGATGCGGGCCGGCTTCTCCTTGGCATCGCCCATCAGCCATGCCTCGAGCTGGCGGCGGGCGCGGAAGACGCGGCTTTTTGCAGTGCCGACGGCGCAACCGGTCGCCTCGGCGAGCGCCTCGTAGCTCATGCCGTGGACGACCACCATGATCAGCGCCTCACGCTGGTCGGTGGGCAGGCGGGTCATCGCCTTGCCCAGCTCCTTGAGCGCCAGCCGATCCTCGTGCGGCGCCTCGGTGGCGAAGGTCGACGCCGGCACGTCGTCGATGTCGGTGGTGTCGCGGCGCTTGCGCAGATTGGAGATGAAGCGGTTGCGCAGGATGCGGTGCATCCAGGCGGCGAAATTGGTGCCTGGAATGAAGCTTTCCTGGGCCGAGAGCGCGTTGCACACCGCGTCCTGGACAAGGTCCTCGGCGGCGGCGCGGTGGCGGGTCAGCGCCAGCGCCTGGACACGCAATTTCGGAAGGATGGCGATAACCTGGTCGTGGAATACGCTCGCAGACATCAACTCGTCTCCTGTTCCTGGCCGACCAATGACGCGGCCGTCGCGACCGTTGCATCGGCCTTATCACGAACTCGTGAGGGCTGAACATCACGCTTTGCACGGCTTGGCGGGCGTTGGCTGTGGTCACGCCTCGGCGCCGTCGCCCGTCATGTCGCGGGCGAGCCTCGCCCGGCCGCGCGACACCCTCGCCTTCATCGTGCCGACCGGAACCCCGCAGATCGCCGCCGCCTCCTCGTGGGTGAGCTCCTGGGCGCCGACCAGCACCAGCGCCTCGCGCAGCAGCGCCGGCAGCAGCCACAGCATGCGCTGCAGGTCGCTGATCTCGTCGCCGCTCGGCTGCAGCACCGGCGAGGACCGTTCGGCATAGCTGCGCTCGAGTGCGGCACTCTCGCGCTTCTTTCGGCGGACCTGCTCGTAGAAGGCGTTGCGCTCGATGGTGAACAGCCAGGCCTTGAGGTTGCTGCCGGCCTGGAACTGGCCTAGTGCCTGCAGCGCGCGCATGACGGTATCCTGAACCAGGTCGTCGGCTGCCGCGCGGTCGCGCATCAGGAACCGCGCGAATGCCCGCATGTCGGGCAGCAGGCCGATGATCTCACGCTTCAACGCCTGCGCCTGCGCCTCGGCGAGCCGTGCCACGCGACCGGCGATGGGGCTGACATTTGCGCTCATAGGCGGCAGAACGGTGAGTGTGACACGGCATCGCGCAAAAGAGGGTGGATGATGAGCAGCAGCCGACGCGAGGAGCTGATACGCACGTTGCCCTATGCGCGCCGGTACGCCCGCGCCCTCACCGGGAGCCAGACCACCGGAGACAGGCTGGTGGCCGACGGATTGCGCGAGATGCTGGCCGCTCCGGCAGGCTCCGGCAACCCCCGCCACCTGCTGTATGCCTCGGTCACGCGAAATTTTCGTGCTGAGGCGCCGACGCGCGAGCCGCCGGCGCCGACTGACGGGAGCCCGTCGGCTCAGGAGCGCGACCTCGCCGAGGCGCTGTCCGGCACGCAGCGCCAGCTGTTGCTGCTGACCTCGCTCGAGGAGGTCGGGCTCGAGCAGGCGGCGGCGATCCTCGACATGCCGGCCGCCGACGCGGCGTCGGCGTTGCAGGGTGCGCGCGAGCGCCTGCGCGCCGCGGCCGCGACCGCGGTGCTGATCATCGAGGATGAGCCGATCATCGCCATGGACCTCGAGGAGCTGGTGCAGAGTTGCGGCCACCACGTGGTCGGCGTCGCCGCCTCCGAGCGCGAGGCGGTGGCGATCGCGCAGCGCACGCGGCCCGGGCTGATCCTCGCCGACATCAACCTCGGCGCCGGCGGCGACGGCGCCTCGGCGGTGTCGCACATCCTGCAGCACCATCATGCGCCGGTGATCTTCGTCACCGCCTATCCGGAGCGGCTGCTGACCGGCGAGGCGGTGGAGCCGGCCTTCGTCATCACCAAGCCGTTCGAGCCGCTGACGCTCGCGATCGCGACCTATCAGGCGGTGTCCGGCGGCGCCCGGATCGACTAGCCCCAGTACCGAGGCCAATCCTGAGGCCGGGTCCCCAACCGGGGTCGGGGGTGATATTGGTGGGCGAAGACGCTCGCCCGGCAACCCCGGCCGGGCTTGGATGCTCTCACTTCCATTCGGGCAACGACGACAAGCAGCGGCAGGGTGTCGGATGGATTTCGCCAGTGACCAGGTGACAGCGCGTGCGGGCCGCCTCGGCGCGCTGCGGCTGATGCATGTGCGGCCTTCAAGCCCATTCGCCGCCCACGCGGCGCCTTCAAGCGC
>CAXTSD010000096.1:0-8067 GCA_964246775.1 uncultured Acetobacteraceae bacterium
GGGCGCGGCACGCCCGGGCAGCGCCGGCCGCCCGCCCAACGGCGCGGCCCCCGGCCCCGGCGGCGGCGCGAGCCAGGCAACGGCGCCGCTCACCATCTACGGCGCGCCCGAGGGGTTCGACGCGCTGCTGCTGCTGCGTCGCGCCGCCGAGCACGCGGGAACGGTGCTGCACGTCGCGCGCGACGACGTGCGGCTCGCCCGGCTCGCCGAGACGCTGGCGTTCTTCGCGCCCGACGCCGAAATCCTGCGCCTGCCGTCCTGGGATTGCCTGCCCTATGACCGCGTCTCGCCCAACGCGGTGATCGTCGCCGAGCGCATCGCGACCCTCGCCCGCCTGCTCGAGCCGCCAGCCGGCACACGCATCGTGCTCACCACCGTCAACGCGCTGGTGCAGCGCGTGCCGCCGCGGCTGGTCTATATCGGCGCCACGCTCGACATCGCCGCCGGCGGCGAGATCGAGCCCGAGCGCCTGGTCCGCTTTCTCGAGGCGAACGGCTATGGCCGCGCCGACACGGTGATGGAGCCCGGCGAGTACGTCGTGCGCGGCGGCATCATCGACCTGTTCCCGGCCGGCGACAGCGACCCGGTGCGGCTCGACATGTTCGGCGATCAGATCGAGACCATGCGCCGGTTCGACGCGACGACCCAGCGCAGCACCGAGAGCGTCGCCCGCCTGTCGCTGCGGCCGGTCAGCGAGGTGGCGCTCGACGAGGCGAGCGTGTCGCGCTTTCGCACCGGCTGGCGCGAGCTGTTCGGCCCGGCGGCCGCCGCCGACCCGCTCTACCTGTCGGTCTCCGAGGGGCGTCGGCATCCCGGCATGGAGCACTGGGAGCCGCTGTTCCACGCGGCGATGGAGACGCTGCTCGACTATATCGAGGCGCCGGCAGTCACCCTCGACAGCCAGGTCGAGGAGGTGCTGAACGCCCGGCTCGAGATGATCGCCGACCATTTTGACGCGCGTCGCGCCGCCACCCGCGAAGGCGAGACACCGTATCGGCCGCTGCCGCCGGAGCTGCTCTATCTCGATCGGACAAGCTGGAATGCGATGCTGGCGCAGGTGCCGCGTTTCATCTTCAGCCCGTACGGCATGGCGGACGGCGCCGCCGGCGTCGATGCCGGCGGCCGTCCCGGCATCGTGTTCAGCAAGACGGGTGCCGCGGCCGCCGGGCAGACCGTGTTCAACCAGCTCGCCGCCCAGCAGGCGACCTGGCAGGCGCAAGGCCGGCGCACGATCGTCGCCGCCTGGACGCGCGGCTCGCGCGAGCGCATCGCCCCGGTGCTGCGCGAGAACGGCCTGCGCGCCGACACCGCGGAAAGCTGGCCGGCGAGCCGGCGCGTCGCGAACGGCACGATCGGGCTGGTGACGCTCGGCATCGAGCGCGGCTTCGTCGCCGACGATGTCGCGATCGTCGGCGAGCAGGACCTGCTCGGCGAGCGCATCTCGCGACCGGCACGCAAGAGGAAGCGCGCCGACCAGTTCATCGCCGAGGCCACCGAGATCGCCGAGGGCGACCTGGTCGTGCATCAGGAGTATGGCATCGGCCGCTACGAGGGGCTCGAGACGCTGACCGTCGGGCGGGCGCCGCATGACTGCCTGCGCCTGATGTATGACGGGCTCGAGAAGCTGTTCCTGCCGGTCGAGAACATCGAGCTGCTGAGCCGCTACGGCAGCGAGCAGCAGGGGGTGGCGCTCGACAAGCTCGGCGGCACCGCTTGGCAGTCGCGCAAGTCGCGGATGAAGCAGCGCATACGCGACATGGCGGGAGCGCTGATCCGCACCGCGGCGGAGCGCCGCCTGCGCGAGGCGCCGATGATGGCGCCGCCCGAGGGCGCCTGGGACGAGTTCTGCGCCCGCTTCCCGTTCGCCGAGACCGAGGACCAGACGCGGGCGATCAGCGACGTGCTCGAGGATCTTTCCTCCGGGCGGCCGATGGACCGGCTGATCTGCGGCGATGTCGGCTTCGGCAAGACCGAGGTCGCCTTGCGCGCCGCCTTCGCGGTCGCGATGTCGGGCGCGCAGGTCGCGGTGGTGGTGCCGACGACGCTGTTGTCGCGCCAGCACTCGCGGGTGTTCGCGGCGCGCTTCGCCGGGCTGCCGGTGCGCGTCGCGCAACTGTCGCGCATGGTCACCGCGAAGGAGGCGGCCGAGGTGAAGCGGGCGCTGGCCGAGGGCGCGGTCGACATCATCGTCGGCACCCACGCGCTACTCGCCAAGGGCATCGCGTTTGCCGATCTCGGCCTCGTCATCGTCGACGAGGAGCAGCATTTCGGCGTCGCCCACAAGGAGCGCCTGAAATCGCTCAAGGCCGACGTGCACGTGCTGACGCTGTCGGCGACACCGATCCCGCGCACGCTGCAGCTGGCGTTGACAGGCGTGCGCGAGATGAGCCTGATCGCGACACCGCCGGTCGATCGCCTGGCGGTGCGCACCTTCATCATGCCGTTCGACAGCGTGGTGATGCGCGAGGCGATCCAGCGCGAGCGGTTTCGCGGCGGCCAGGTGTTCTGCGTGGCACCACGCATCGAGGATCTCGAGCGGCTGGGCGAGCGGCTGCGCGACATCGTGCCCGAGGCGCGCATCGTCGTCGCCCACGGCCGACTGGCACCGACCGAGCTCGAGCGCGTGATGACCGAGTTCGGCGATGGCAAATACGACATCCTGCTGTCCACCAATATCGTCGAGAGCGGTCTCGACATGCCGGCGGTCAACACCCTGATCATCCACCGCGCCGACATGTTCGGCCTCGGCCAGCTCTATCAGCTGCGCGGGCGCGTCGGTCGCGGCAAGCAGCGCGGCTACGCCTATCTGACCTGGCCGCAGACGCATGCACTGTCGCGCGCGGCGGAAAAGCGCCTCGACGTCATGCAGACGCTGGACACGCTCGGCGCCGGCTTCACCCTCGCCTCGCACGACCTCGACATACGCGGCGCCGGCAATCTTCTCGGCGACGAGCAGTCGGGCCACATACGCGAGGTCGGCATCGAGCTGTATCAGCAGATGCTGGAGGACGCGGTCGCCGACATGCGGGCGGAAAAGGGCAGGCGGCGCACCGAGGATCGCGACTGGACGCCGAACATCTCGCTCGGCCTGCCGGTGTTGATCCCCGAGACCTATGTGCGCGACCTGCCGGTGCGGCTTGGCCTGTATCGCCGCATCGGCGCGCTCGGCTCGGATGCGGAGAGCGAGGCGATGGCGGCCGAACTCGTCGATCGCTTCGGCCAGATCCCGGACGAGGTCGACAACCTGCTGCAGGTGGTCGGCCTGAAGCGCGCGTGCCGCGAGGCCGGCGTGGAAAAGCTGGAGGCCGGGCCGAAGGGCATGGTGGTGCAGTTCCGCGGCAACGCGTTCCGCAACCCCGCCGGCCTGGTCACCTGGCTCGGCAGCCGCAACGGCCAGATCAGGCTGCGCCCGGACCACAAGCTCGCTCTGGTGCGCGACATGAGCGTGTACGAGCGGGTGAAGGTGGCGAAAGACGTGATGGCCAACCTGCACCGTCTCGCCGGCCAAGCCAAGGCCGCCTGACAGGCACGGCCGGCCGAGATCAGTCGGCCGGCCCTGATCGGCTCGCGCTATTCCGGGTCGCGGGGCAGGCCGGCGAGCGCCGCGTCGACGTCAGGCTGCGTCAGCTCGGCATCGGGCGACTCGGCGCTGGACAGGCCGCGCATCGACGCCTGCGGCGAGGTGCCGCTCGCCCGCACCAGCGAGGACAGGAACGAACGTCCCCAGACCAGCGGCGTGTTGCCGTCGAGCGCGCGCCAGGACGCCTTCCAGCGTTCCTGCCGCTCGCCGAGCGACATCGTCAGCGCCTTGTCCATGGCGTCGGCGAGTTCGTCCGGGTCGTGCGGATTGACCAGCAGCGCCGAGCTCAACTGGCGCGCCGCGCCGGCGAAGCGCGACAGCACCAGCACGCCAGGATCCTGCGGGTCCTGCGCGGCGATGAATTCCTTGGCGACCAGGTTCATGCCGTCGCGCAACGGCGTCACCAGCCCGACGCGCGCCTCGCGCATGTAGCCGGCCACCGCGCTACGGGCGCTGCCGCGCGCCAGCACGCGCAGCGGCGTCCATTCGGGCTCGCCCCAATCGGCATTGATGGCGCCGGAGAGGCGATCGACCTCGAGTCGCAGATCCTGGTAGACGCTGACGTCCTTGCGGCTTTCGGCGGCGATCTGCAGCAGCGTCGTGCGCTTGCGCCAGTCTGGCCGCGTCTCGAGCAGCCGGCGGTAGCCCTGCAGGCGTTGCGGCAATCCCTTGGTCGGGTCCATGCGGTCGACGCCGAGGATGAGCCGCTGGCCGAGCAGGCTGCGGCGCAACCGCTCGGTCGCCGGCGTGTGCCAGCCCTTCCTCGCCATGTCGGCGAACTCGCGCGCCTCGATCTCGACCGGGAACGCGCCCAGACGGACGCGCCGTCCATTGAACAGCAGGCCGTTGCCGCTCGGCAGCCTGGTCGCGCCGCACATCCGATGCGCCGCGGCGGAAAAGTTGTCGACGTCGTTGCTGGTCTGAAAGCCGAGCAGGTCGGCCGCCAGCAGGTCGCGTATCAACGCGCCGGCCTCCGGCACGCTGGCCAGCATGTCGGGCGACGGAAACGGGATGTGCAGGAAGAACCCGACCGGCGCCGTGACGCCGCGCGCGCGCAGCAGGGAAGGCATCGCCATCAGGTGATAGTCGTGCACCCAGACCAGGTCGGTGGGCCGCAGCAGCGGCGCGAGCACGTCGACCATGCGCTCGTTGACCTGATGATACACCTGCGCCGAACGCCTGTCGTAACCCATGTGGTCCGGCATCGAGTGCAGCAGCGGCCACAGCGTGGCGTTCGAGAAATCGTTGTAGTAGCGCTCGTGCTCCTCGCGCGTGAGGTCGATCGTCGCGTATTGCAGGTTGCCGTGCTGCTGCGTCCGCACCGCGTGCGGCGCATCGTCGGACACCTTGCCGCTCCAGCCGAACCACAGCCCGCCACGCCGCTGCATCAGCCCTTCGAGCGCGACCGCCAGGCCTCCCGCATTGGCGATACCGGGCTGCGGTATCTGCACGCGGTTGGAGACGACGACGATCCGGTTCATTAGCCCTCCAGCAGCGCCACCGGCAGACGGTCCAACACTGTCTCGACGGGCAGCCGCTCTGCCGCCTCGATCGCCACGCCGTCCACCAGCACGTTGTTCAATCTGCGCCCCGCCACATGACGCGGCAGGACAATCGCGGTTCCTTGCCACACGGAGGCGTCAAGACAGGGAGTATCGCCGAGGCCGGCCCTGAGCGCCAGCCGCGACACCACGACGATTGCGGCGCGCTGCGGCGTCGCGCGCACGTAGGCGAGAACATGCTCGCTCGCCGGACCCTCAATTGCGAGCGGCGTATAGTCTCCGGTTGCATACAGGTCAGGCGACATCGCGCGAGCCTTGAGCACGCGGGCGATCAGCGCCTGCTTCACCCGGCCGTCGCGCCAGTCGCCGACCAGCTCGGCAGGCGACAGCGCCGACGCGAGCGATGCCGCGCGGGCGCCGAAATCCACCGGCCGGCGGTTGTCCGGGTCGACGAGGGAGAAGTCCCAGTACTCGGTGCCTTGATACAGGTCCGGCACGCCGGGGCAGGTCATGCGCAGCAGCGTCTGCGACAGCCCGTTCAAGGCGCCCGCGGCGGCAATCCGCTCGACGAAGCCGGCGATCTCGTGCACCACGCGCGAGGCGCGGTCGCCATCGAGCACGGCGGCCAGGAAGTCCTGGCAGGCCTGCTCGTACGCCTCGTTCGGCACCGCCCAGCCGGTGCGCCGCTTGGCCTCGCGCAGCGCCTTTTCCTGCCAGCCGGCAACGCGCTCACGCAGCGCCTCGACGCCCTGCCGATCGTCCGCGGACAGCTCGAGCGGCCAGGCGCCGATCAACGTCTCGTAGAGCATGATCTCGTCCGCGGCATCCGGCGCCGGGCCGTCGAGGTCACGTTTCAGCGACGCGTTGAGTCGTCGCCAGCGCGCCAGCGCCGCCTCCCACTCGGACGGGATTTCGCTCAGCGCCGCGAGACGCACCCGGTTGTCTTCGCCGCGCTTGTGGTCGTGCGTCGCGGTGGTGAGCAAAGCGCGCGGAAACCGCCTGGCGCGCTCGCGGTTGGTGGCGTGAAAACCCGTGACGCTGAGGGCGAATTGCGACGGTTCGCTGCCGACCTCGTTGCGCGACAGCAGCCGGCCGAAGCGGTAGAACGCGGTGTCCTCGACCGATTTGGCCGCCGTCGGCGACGAAAGCTGCTGGAAGCGCGTCATCGCCCGCAGCCGTTCGTCGCGACGCAGCCCCGCCGGCACCTGGCGCAGATCCTCGCCGCCGAGCCAGGTGGCGATCAGCTCGAGCAGGCCGCGATCCGTCGCCCGCACCGTGCGGCGGGCGCCGGCCAGCGCCCAGTCGAGCGCCTGCCGGTCCGGCTCGGACAGCCCGCCGGGTCCGGCGTAGATGCGGTAGACGTGGAAATGCACCAGCAGTTCGGTCAGCGCGCGGTGGATCGCCGTCAGCGTGTAGTCGCGCGTTCGCAGGTCGCGGCGCGCGATGCGGTGCAGCGCCACCGAGGTCGCGTACAGCTCGCTCGACAGGCTGTCGCGCAGTATCTGCCGCCGCGCCGCCTCCGCCTCGACCTCGAACTTGCCCGCCCGCCCGGTCTGCTCGGTCCAGATGCGCGTGATCTCCGCCTCGCCTGAGGCGTCGTGCAGCACCGCGGCGGCGTCGTTCATGAAGTCGTAGCCGGTCGTGCCGTCGGTCAGCCAGTCGCCCGGCAGCCGCTCGTGGGTCGCCAGGATCTTCTCGATCCAGATCACCGGCTCGGCGCTCGGCCGCTTCGCCGGCCGTGACGCGGTCAGCGCGTCGAGCCGGCGCCGCAGCTTGCGGCAATAGGCGCGCGGCTTGGCAAGCCCATCGACGTGGTCGATGCGCACGCCGTCGATCAGGCCCTCGGCGTAGAGCCGGAACACCGTCTCGTGCGTCGCGTCGAACACCTCCGGGATTTCGGCGCGTATGCCGGCGAGCCCGTTCACGTCGAAGAAGCGCCGCCAGTTGATCTCGTCCGACGCGGCGCGCCACCAGGCGAGGCGATAGTTCTGCCGGTCGAGCAGGCGTTGCAGCCGGTCGCGGCCGAGCTCGCTCTCCGCCGACAGCGCCGCCAGCGCCTCGGCGATCGCCCGCCTGTAGACCGGCTGGCGCAACTCGCGGCGCGCCGCCGCCGCCGCGCGGCGCATCTCGTCGCGGTCCGCAGGCAGGTCGTTGAAGGCGCGCGCCGGCGTCTCCAGCGGGCCGCCCTCGCTCAACAGCACCGCCGCGTAGTCGCGCGGCGAGATCGGGAACCGGTTGCCGTAGTAGTCGACGAACAGCCGGCCGTCGGCCTCGTCAAAGCAGAGCTTCAGCTCGCCATTGGCGAGGCATTCGCCATACGGACTGCCGAGGAACGGCGCCAGCATGCGGCCGCGCAGCGTCGCGTCGGGCGGATCCCAGTCGACGTCGAAGAACGTCGCGTAAGGGCTCTCCCGGCCCCACTCCAACACGTCGAGCCACCAGGCGTTGTCCGCACCGCCGACCCCCATGTGGTTCGGCACGATGTCGAGTATCAGCCCCATCGAGCGGGCGCGCAGCGCGGCTACCAGGCGGTGCAGCGCCGGCTCGCCGCCGAGTTCGGGGTTGATCTGGTTGTGGTCGACGATGTCGTAGCCGTGCGTCGAGCCGGGCCGCGCCCGCAGCAGCGGCGAGGCGTAGAGATGGCTGATGCCGAGGCTGTCGAAATACGGCAACAGACCGACCGCGTCGTCGATCGTGAAGTCCTTGTGGAACTGCAGGCGGGCGCAGGCGGTCAGCTGTTTCACGGCGCGTTCCTCGCCTCGGCAAGACGCGCGAGCCGCGTCGCCACTTTCGGATCGTCCAGCAGCCGGTCGGCGGGACCGGCGAGACGGCGCCGCCAGTTCGGATGCTCGTCCGTGGTGCCCGGCAGGTTCGGCTGCTCGGCCAACGCCAGCGCATCCTCGACCGGCAGCATCACGAGGGCGCAGGCGCTGAGACCGGCGTGACGCACCGCGGCGGCGGCCACGCCGTCGGCGGCGGCTCGCG
>CAXTSD010000097.1:0-8043 GCA_964246775.1 uncultured Acetobacteraceae bacterium
GTCGGGCGCCGGCGCCGCGCCCGACCGCGTCGATCTCGCGCGGAACACCCCGGCCGGCCATCCTGTGACCCAGCCGGCGACGCCGTCGCCCTCCCCATCCTCAGCGCCGTCCCCGGCGCCGCCATGACGCGCCCGACCACCTACCTGCTCCGCATGCTGGTCTTCCTCGCCGTCGTCGGCATCGTCGCGGCCATCCTCTACGACCGGCTGGAAGTGTTCTTCGCCAACAACCCGGTGCTGAACGGGTTGATCTTCCTGGTCGGCCTGATCGGCATCGTGTGGAACCTCCGCCAGGTGCTGCGCCTCGGTCCCGAGGTCCGCTGGCTCGACGCCTTCCGCATCGCCCCGGCGCGCGCCGCCGGCCTCACCCAGCCGCGCCTGCTGGCGCCGATGGCGTCGATGCTCGCGGCGCGCTCCGCCCAATCCGACCGGCAATCCGACCGGCCGCCCGAGCGACGCCTCACGCTCTCCTCGGCCACCACCAGCGCCCTGCTCGACAGCCTCGCCTCCCGCCTCGACGAGAGCCGCGAGCTGTCGCGCTACATGACCGGGCTGCTGATCTTCCTCGGCCTGCTCGGCACCTTCTGGGGCCTGCTACTCACCGTCGGCGCCGTCGGCGACGTCGTCGGCGGCCTGACCATCGGCGCCGGCGACATCCAGGCGATGTTCGACCAGCTAAAGGCCGGCCTCGCCCGTCCCCTGCACGGCATGGGCACCGCCTTCTCGTCGTCGATGTTCGGCCTTACCGGCGCGCTGGTGCTCGGCTTTCTCGACCTCACCGCCGGCCAGGCGCAGAACCGCTTCTTCAACGAGCTCGAGGAGTGGCTCGCCGGACTCACCCATCTGTCCACCGGCGTGCTCGGCGGCGATGGCGAGGCGGGCGTGCCGGTCTACGTGCAGGCGCTGCTCGAACAGACGGCGGAGAACATGCAGGACCTGCAGCGCGTGCTGCTGCGCGGCGAGGACGGCCGGCGCGACGCGAACCAGGCGCTGAACAGCCTCACCGAACGCATCGCGACGCTGTCCGAGACGCTGCGCGCCCAGCAGCAGCTCATGCTGCGGCTCGCCGAGGCGCAGGC
This sequence comes from uncultured Acetobacteraceae bacterium, assembly GCA_964246775.1. GTDB lineage: Bacteria > Pseudomonadota > Alphaproteobacteria > Acetobacterales > Acetobacteraceae > CAXMMR01. The sequence goes on from CAXTSD010000097.1 coordinate 1,080, forward strand.
CTCGCTCGGCCCCGCCCTCGCCCGCCTCGCCGACGACAAGGCCGCCCCGCCCGACAGCGAGCGCGCCCTGCGCAGCATCGAGCAACTCGTGCAGCGCCTGGTCACCGAGGGCGAGCAGGGCCGCGAACGCGCGACCGCCGAGCTGCGCACCGACCTGCGGGTGCTGACCCGGGCGGTGGCGGCACTGTCGGAGAAGATTACGTGAGGAAAAAGGCAAGGCGAGGGCTCTGCCCTCGACCCGTTAAAGGCGGAGCCTTTAAAATCCATTTTTTGCGGGTCTGGGGGCGCTCGCCCCCAGCGGGTCCAGGGCAGAGCCCTGGCCTTGCTTGCTAGATGGCCACCCGCTCCCGCCGCCGCGCCGCCGGCAACGGCCTCGACGCCTGGCCAGGCTACGTGGACGCGCTGTCCACCCTGCTCATGGTCATCATCTTCGTCCTGCTGGTGTTCGTGCTAGGCCAGGCTTTCCTCACCGTCAGCCTGAACGGCCGCAACGCCGCCCTCGAGCGCATGACCCGCCAGATGGCGGCGATCAGCGACGCCCTCGCCCTGGAGAAGACCCACAACGCGGCGCTCACCGCCGCCAACGCGACCCTCGCCCAACAGACCAACGCCGCCGCCCGCGCCCGCGACACCCTGATCACCCGGCTCGACGAGGCCCGCACCGCCGCCGCCAGCCTGACCACCGAGCGCGACGCCGCCCGCGACGCCGCCGCCGCCCTTACCACGAAGCTCACCGCCGCGACCGGCGCTGCCACGGCTCTGCAATCCAGCGTCGCCACGCTCACCGCCGAGCGCGATGCCGGAGCGAAACTCGGCGATCAGGAGCGCGCTGAGCTCGAGTTGCTGAACCGCCAGCTCGACCAGGCCCGCCAGCAGCTCGCGAGCCTCGCCGCGGCACTCGACACCGCCCACGCCACCGCGTCCTCCGAGACCCGCGCCAAGGACGCCCAGATCGCCGAGCTCGGCAGCAAGCTGAACGCGGCGCTGGCCAGCAAGGTGCTGGAGCTGCAGCGCTACCGCAGCGACTTCTTCGGCCGCCTGCGCGACGTGCTGGCGAGCCGCCCCGGCATCCAGGTCGTCGGCGACCGCTTCGTCTTCCAGTCCGAGGTGCTGTTTCCGCCAGGCAGCGCCGACATGACCGCCTCCGGCCAGCAGCAGATCGCAACGCTCGCCGATACATTGAAGCAGATCGAGCCCACCATCCCGCCCGACCTGCCCTGGGTGTTGCGCGTCGACGGTCATGCCGACCGCCAACCCGTCACCGACCCCCGCTTCGCCTCGAACTGGGAGCTGTCGGCGCAGCGCGCGATCAACGTGGTCAAGCTGCTGGTCGCCGACGGCCTGCCGGCCAACCGCCTCGCCGCCGCCGGCTTCGCCGACAACCAGCCACTCGACACCGCAAATACGCCCGAAGCCTATGCGAAAAACCGGCGCATCGAGCTCAGGCTGACGGACCGGTGAGGAACCTGCGCCGCCTCTCGAACGGGAGTTGATCCATGCATGACGCGACGCTCGCCAACCTTGACGCCGACAAGCCTTACAAGGTCACGGTCGACGGAACCGAGATGATCCTGGTGCGCGACGGCGACCAGGTGCACGCCTACCAGGCCAAATGCCCGCACGCCGGCGCGCCGCTCGAGCAGGGCGTGGTCTGCGACGGCCGCATCGTCTGCCCGTGGCACAAGGGCATGTTCGCGCTTGCCGACGGCGCGCTGCTCGAGCCGCCGGCGCTCGATCCGCTGATCCGCTATCCCGTCACCCTCGAAGGCGAGATCATCCACGTCGCCGCCGAGCCGATGACGCGCCCGCCGCCGGCTGCGAAACTGCCGGACAAGACCTTCCTGATCGTCGGCGCCGGCGCCGCCGGGACCGCCGCCGCCTCGGCCCTGCGCGAGTTCGGCTTTGCCGGCCGCCTGATCCTGCTCGGCGCCGAGCCCGACGCGCCGTACGACCGCACGGCGCTCAGCAAGTTCGTCCTCGAGGGCGCGATGCCGCCGGACGAGATCGCGCCGTTGCGCCCGCCCGGCTTCTACGAGCAGCACCGCATCGAGCGCCGGCACGGCAGCGCCGTCGGTCTCGACCCCGCCGCCCGCCGGGTCAGCCTCGCCGACGGCGGGGCGATCGACTACGACGTCGCCCTGCTCGCGCCGGGCGCCAGCCCCCGCACTCTCGACATTCCGGGCGCCGATCTGCCCGCCGTGCACGTCCTGCGCACGCTCGAGGACGCGAGGCGCATCCTGCCCCGCGCCCAGAAGGGTGCCCGCGCGGTGATCATCGGCGGCAGCTTCATCGGCCTCGAGGCCGCGTCGGCGCTGACCAAGCACGGCCTGCGCGCGACCGTGGTCAGCCCCGACGAGCTGCCGTTCGAAGCCGTGTTCGGCCGCGACGTCGCGCGGGCGATACGCCGCCTGCACGAGCGCAACGGCGTCAGCTTCGTGACCGGACACGCGAGGCGGATCGACGCCACCAGCAGCACCACCAGCGTCACCCTCGACACCGATCAGGTGCTCGCCGCCGACCTCATACTCGTCGGCATCGGCGTCCGCCCGGCAACCGATTTCGCCCGCGCCCTCGGGCTCGCCGACGATGGCGGCATCCCGGTCGACGCCGGCATGCGCGCGGCGGAAAACCTCTACGCCGCCGGCGACGCCGCCCGCTTCCCGCTCGCCGGCAAACCAACGCGCATCGAGCATTGGCGCGTCGCCCAGCAGCACGCCCGCGTCGCCGCCCGCGGCATGCTCGGCGAGACGGCGCGCTACGACAGCGTGCCGTTCTTCTGGACCTACCACTTCGGCAACCGCATCGAGCTGCTCGGCCATCCGGAGCACGTCGACGAGGTGGTGCATGACGGCGACCTGCCCGGCATGGCGTTCCTGGCGCGCCAGAGGCAGGCCGGCAAGCTGGTCGGCGCCGTCGCCTGTCAGCGCGAGGCGGAGATGGCGAGCATCGCCGACAGCCTGCAGGCGAGATGAAGCAGCGCCCCGCCCCGTTCCGGCCCGAAGCGGCGGCGAGCGGCCGGCGGCTCGACTGGGTCGTGCTGACCGGCCTGGTCGTGCTCGCCTTTCAATTGCTGGGGCCGGTGCTGAGCATCCCGCTGCACATCCCTGTCAACTACAACGAGGGCTGGAACGCGATCTTCGACAGCCGGGCGGTGACGCCTGGCGCCGGGCCGCTCTATCCGCCGGCCGACAGCCTCGTGTTCAACAACTACCCGCCGCTCGGTTTCGCCCTGGTCGGCGCGATGGGCCGCTACGTCTTCGGCGACATGATCGTCGCCGGGCGGGTCGCCGCCCTGATCGGGCTGCTGAGCGCCGCCGGGCTGACCGGGTTCTGCGTGCGGCGTCTCGGCGGCAGCGTGCGGGCGGGCGTGGCCGCCGGGCTGCTGCTGCTGCTGTTCATCAACAGCTACTACAAGGCGTATGTGGCGGTCGACGACCCGCAATGGCTGGCGCACGCGATCATGCTGTGCGGGCTGGCGCTGCTGGTGCAGGGTGACGGGCTCGAGCGCCTCTGCGCCGGCAATCTGCCGGCCGCAAAGCTGATCGCCGGCGCGCTGCTCATGGTCGCCGGCGGCTTCGTCAAGCACAACCTGGTCGCCCTGCCTCTGGCGGTGACGCTGTGGCTGATGCTGCTGAACCGTCGCGCCGCCGCCATCTGGATCGCCGCCGCGCTGGTCGGCCTCGGCCTCGGGCTCGCCGCCACCGCGGCGCTCTACGGCCAGGTCGCGCTTGCCGACATCCTGCATCATCGACGGGTGTTTCGCCTGCGGCTGATCGAATACGCCTTTGACGACCTGGCGCCGGCGCTGCCGACGGCGGCGCTCGCCGTCATCCTGCTGTGCCGGTCGGGGCGACAGGCCCGCCGAAGCCCGGCCGTGCTACTGGTGGCGCTGTTCGGCGCCATCGCCCTGTTGACCGGGGTCGTGCAGCGCGTCGGCGAGGGGGTGTACTACAACGCGCATTTCGAGACGCTGATTGCGATATGCCTCGGCTTCGGTGTCGCCCTGCCCGCCGAGGCGCCGATCAGGTGGCGCCGACTCGCGCTCGGGCCGGCCGCGCTTTGCCTGATTGCCGCGCTGCCGCTGGTCTGCGCCTGGCCCTGGCATCTGCCGCGCGCCTGGGCCGACATCCACGACCGCACGGCGCGGGCGGCGGCGTGGCGGCCGATGATCGAGCGCATCTCTAGCGCGGACGGGCCGGTCGGCTGCCTGATGATGAGCCTTTGCTGGTGGGCGGGCAAACCCTCCGCAATCGACATGTTCAATCTGACCGAGAAGAGCGTCGTGTCAGGCGGTCCGCTGCCGGAGTTTCAGGCCGCCGTCGCAGAACGGCGTTTCGCACTCGTCGAGGACGATGCGAAATCCTTCATCCACCGCGACGCGGTAAACCGCCTCGGCTATGACCCGGTCATGACGCCGCTCGCCGGCCGCTACGCGCCGGTCGGCCACGGGCCGGGAGCAACTGTGCTGCTGGCGCCGACAGGCGCCTCGCCGAGCGCCGAGTAGGCGGGCGGCCTGCGTTCAGGAGCGCCGACCCTCGCCGAGGTCGTGCTTCTCGTGCTTGGTGCCGCCGCCGGTGCTGTTCTGCTCGTTCGGATGCTTGTGCTCGCCGGGCTGATGCTGGTGGTGCGCGCCCGCCACGTCGTGCGGCTTGTCGTGGTTGACGTGGCTGCTGCCCGGGCCGCCGGTGGAGCGGTCGGTCGCTGGTATCTTGCTGCTGGTGCTCATCGAAAACTCTCCTTCGCGCGGTAAACGGCGCCGCCCCGGCCGGGTTCGCCGGCGGCAGGCGCCACTGCGCCATCGCTTGGGCCACCGCTTGGGACGATGACCATCCGCAGTTAGAGAGGCCAACGCACCGGGAGCGCTGCGCATGGCGGTTGATGGGGATGGTCCGGACGACTTGCGGGGTGCCGTTCGTGTTCGTGCCGCACGGCGCGCCCAATCCGGTCGAGTGGATGGCCCGCCATCCTGGCTGGGTAAGATTTCCGGCGACGTTCAAGCCGCATCCGCGCCCGGTGATCGGCGGCAACACGCCCGAAGCAAGGGGCGGCTACCGGACCGGCGCGCCGACGCCGAACTGGCCTGACGGCCTGCCGGCCTGTGTTGGGCTGCCGGCGCATCAGGTCAATGGCGGCAGGTTCGGCAGGCCGTGCTACCCGGATTCAACGCTGCAGCGAAACTATTCGGCCGAGGATGCTATCGCCGTCTACCTTCGGTTCAACGACGAGGTCAACCAGATCCTCGCGGGGGTATGCGGCGGCGGCCAGTGGCCTTACCGTCACGCCGATCGCGGCCACTGTCGCTGCGCCCGCTGTCGCGGAAAGCGTGGGCAGCGAAGCATTGTCAGGTCTTCCTGAGCTTGGTCTGGTAGGCGGCGGGCTGGCGGCCGGCGCCTACGCCTTGCATCCTACGCCGGCCGGCCGGCCAGGGATGGACGATCTCCCGGTGGACAGGCTGCCGGGGCATCGCCCACATGCCGTCGAGGGCCTTGTTCCGCCACCGTCGGTACCGGAGCAGCCGGCCCGACTGCCGCCACCGGACGGACAGCATGGGCTTGTCCTCTGTCGAGGGCCTTGCGGCCAGCCCTGAGGCGCCTCGGCCTCAGACACACATCCCCGGCATCCCGCCCTCCTTGCCGAAAGAGAAGGGCCTGGTGGCGGATGGGCCTCAATTGCCGGATGTCGTGAACGCTCACGGAAACGCAGATGACAATGAAAAGGACAATGCCAAGCAGAGCGAACATGGCGAACCGAAAACGACGATCCAGATTGTGATGCCTGATGGTCAAGCCGTCGGAGTTGTCCATAAACGGGCGGGTAGGCATATTCGGACAGTCTCGCCAGCAGAATTTGACACAATCGAGCATGAACTGCGTCAGGGAGCAAAGCCGGCAAGTCGGCCGGGATATAGCGGTCATTGGTATGAACGTCCCGATGGTTCGTCCTTCGGCATCAGAAACAGTGGTGAGTCCGGTCAACCATCGACATCGAACACAAAAGTCTCGATCCTCGTTTTAGGGTGCATCAAAAATGAATTCCGAACCAATCAGCAGTTTTGACGGCACTCCGCTTAGCGAATGGATCGAAAGTTTCCAAAACGAGCTTGAGATCGATGCTGTTGGTCTCCACCAGATCATTCCAGGTTTACGCAAGGGGTTCGGGTTGAACGGCGCTGAACTTGAGCGGAGAACCCGGCAAGTGGTCGCTCTACTTCTCGCACGTGGCGCACGCCCGATCACTGGTGCGAACCCCCAGAGGAAGGTGACGCGTTACGGCGAGAACCCGTCCGACATCGTGGATGGCGTGATCGCCGACTGGCATAAGATGGAACGAGACCCTCACGTCGGCGACATCTGGTTTGCGCTGCCCGACTCCGAATGGGAACGACCATAGATGAATCTAGAACCCATCCACAACGTTTACGGCACTCCGCTCAGCGAATGGATCCAACTTATTCCAAACGAGCTTGAGGACGACGCTGTCGGCCTCTGGCAGATCATCCCCGTGTTGCGTTTGAGCTTCGGGCTGAGCGGTACCGAGCTTGAGCACAAGGCTAGGGAGGTCATCCATATGCTTCTTGCGCGCGGCGCGCGCCCGATCATTGGTGCCAATCCGCACAAGCCGGTAACGCGCTACGACGACGACCCAGCCGACGTGGTGAATGGTATTGTCGCCGACTGGCACAGAGTGGGACGTGACCCCAGCCTCGGAGATGTCTGGTTTGCGTTGCCTGATTTCGAGTAAAAACCATCATAAATGAGTCAGCGATCCCAGGGCCAACGCAAGGGGCCACCCCTGGCTAAAGTACGTGAGGATTTCAAGAAGCTACTTGAAGATTGTTCAACCACTTGGTCTGCTGGAGATCTAGATTACATTCATGGTGAAATTGATCACGGGGAATACGGTGACGCTTTAGTGTCCGTTCGGAAAGAGCTTGATTCGCCGGAGTCGGTTATGATTCGCTCGG
>CAXTSD010000098.1:0-5278 GCA_964246775.1 uncultured Acetobacteraceae bacterium
GCGACGTGGTCTGCGGCGGCTTCGCGGCGCCGCTGCCGCCCCCCCCGCGCGCGCGGGCCGGGGGGGGCGGCCCCGCCCGTCGTCCGCGCCGCAGGGGGACCATCAGGGAGGACCATGATGAAGGCGATCTGGAACGACACCGTCATTGCCGAGAGCGACGACATCGTCACCGTCGAGGGCAACGCCTACTTTCCGGCCGACAGCGTGAGCCCCGGTTTGCTGCAGCCAAGTGCTACGACATCGGTCTGCCCGTGGAAGGGCACCGCGCACTACTACTCCGTCGCTCTCGACGGCAAGCTGAACGAGGACGCCGTCTGGTATTACCCGGAGCCCAAGGACGCGGCGAAGCAGATCGCCGGGCGGATGGCGTTCTGGAAGGGTGTCGCCGTCGAGGCGTGAGACCCAGGCGTAAGGTTGGCCGCTACTCCGCCTCCAATGCGGTTCTTGCCCTGGCCAGCCTGTCGCGCGCCTCGTCGGTGATGATGGGCAGGCCGAGTTCCATCTGCTCGAGGCCGTGGATCAGCGCCGCGACGACGATCACGTGGGCGAACCGCTTGTCGTCCGCCGGCACCACATACCACGGCGCCTGGCGACTGGCGGTGGCAGCGATCGCCGCCTCATAGGCCGCCTGGTAGTCGTCCCAGAAGCCGCGTTCGGTGAGATCGGCGCTGCTGAACTTCCAGTTCTTCTCGGGCGTCGCGAGCCGCGCCAGGAACCGCTGCTTCTGCTCAGCCTTCGACAGATGCAGGAACACCTTGATCACGCTGGTGCCCTGGCGGACGAGGTAAGCCTCGAAGCCGGCGATGTCGGCCAGTCGCTGCTGCCAGAACTTGCGGCCGATCTTCTGGTCCGGCAGCTTCTGCCCGTCCAACAGCTCGGGATGCACCCGGCAGGTCAGCACCTCCTCGTATTGCGAGCGGTTGAAGATGCCGATCTCGCCGCGGCGCGGCGCGTTCGCGTGGATGCGCCATAGATAGTCGTGCGCGAGCTCCTCCTGTCCTGGAACCTTGAACGACGTGACGCGGACGCCCTGCGGGTTCACCCCGGTCAGCACGTGCTTGATCGTGCCGTCCTTGCCGGCCGCATCCATCGCCTGCAGGATCACCAGCAGCGAACGCCGGCCGTCGGCGTAGAGTCTGGTCTGCAATGCGGCGAGCCGCTCGATGCCGTCGGCGAGCAATCCGTCCGCCTCGTCGTGGCCGATGGCGTGGCGCCTCGCGTCCGACGGGTCGTGGTCGGCCAAGCGGAAGCCGGCGCCTTCGGTTACGCGGTAGCGCTTCAGCAGCGACTCGGCCGACCGCTTCATTTTGGCTTTGTGAACAGCAAGGAAGGCGTTCTTTTTCGAGAAAAAGAACCAAAAAGCTTTTGCTTAATAAGAGAAGCTACCGTGCGCCCCCGCATCAATGGGACAAAAGTTTTTTGCTGCTTTTTTTCAAAAAAGCAGGCCTTGCTTCCCATCACGACGCCCGCTTTACCGCGAGCGCGCCAGGCGCCTGGCAAGTCGGCATCAGCTCGATGCGGTTGACGTTGACGTGCCTTGGCAGGCTGACGACCCAGGCGATCGCCTCGGCGATGTCTGCGGCGGTCAGCGGCTCGGTGCCCTTGTAGACCTGCGCCGCTTTCGCGTCGTCGCCGCCGAACCGCACCTGGCTGAACTCGGTGCCGCCGCACAAGCCCGGCTCGATGCTGGTGACGCGCACGTTGCGGCCGATCAGGTCGGCCTTGAGGTTGGCGGTGAACTGGCTGACGAACGCCTTGGTCGCGCCATACACGTGGCCGCCAGGATAGGCGTAGTCGCCGGCGATCGAGGACAGGTTGACGATGTGGCCGCGGTCGCGCTCGACCATGCCGGGCAGCAGGGCGCGCGTGAGGTGCATGAGCCCGCCGATATTGGTCGCGATCATGCGGTCCCAATCGGCGAGCTCGGCCTCCCAGGCGGGCCCGAGGCCAAGGGCGAGGCCGGCATTGTTGACCAGCACGTCGACCTCACGCCACTCGGCCGGCAGCGAGCCGGGCAGGGCGGTGAGGTCGCGCGCCTCGGTGACGTCGAGCGTCAGCGGCAGCACGGCATCGCCGAGTTCCGCCTTGAGCGCGACGAGCTTGCCGACCCGGCGTCCGGCGGCGATGACGCGGTGGCCGTCGGCGACGAAGCGCCTCGTGACCGCCTCGCCGAAGCCCGCGGTCGCGCCGGTCACGAGAACGGTCAGGCGCATCGGCTGATCTCCTTGAGGGTCCCGATTCTAGGGCAGGCTGAGCCGCACCGAGACGGGGCAGTGGTCGGACAGGCGCTCCTTTTCGGCGTCCGCCTCGCGATAGGTAAGGACGCGCAGGCTCGACGGTTCCAGCCAGGCGCGCGCCGGGCCGCCGAGCAGGATGTGGTCGATGAAATCCTCGCCGCCCCAGCACGGGCTCGCCTGGCCGCTGGTGACCAGGGTGAGCGGCGACGCCTGATCGAGTTGCGCCAGCACCGCGTCGTTGCTCAAGGCGAGGCGGCGGTTGAAATCGCCCATCACCACGAACGGGCCACCCTCGGCGCGGCGTGCGGCGATCCAGCCGGCCAGCACCGGCACCTGCTCGGCGAGCGTCTCGCAGGCGCGCTTTCGGCTGTCGAGCGGATCGGCCCAGCAGCCGGTCTTCAGATGCACGACCAGCACCCGCAGTCGCTGCCCGTCCGGCAAGCCGAGCGTCACGTCGAGGCCGTTGCGCAGCGGGTGACGCGCCGTCGGGTAGGTGTCGAGCCCGGTGAGGTCGGGGTTGCGGGTGAGGCTAATGCCCTGGCGTACGGCGATGCCGACCTGCTGGACCACCGGCTCGTCGATCATCGCGATCTGGTAGGCCGCGCGGTCGAACAATCGGGCGGCGGCGTCGCTGCCGTCGACCTCCTGCAGCCCGATGACGTCGGCATCGAGATGCCGCGCGTAGGCGGCCAGCCGGTCGAAATCGCCTGGCGCGCGAAGCTGCACGTCGTCCGGCAAGTCGGCCGCCTCGTGGCCGCGGGTGGTGAGCCAGTCGAGGTTCCAGGTCGCGATCTTGACGTCGGCGGCGGCCGCCGGCGTCGCGAGCGCGAGGGCGGCGAGCAGCGGCACGGCGAGGCGGCGTGGCAGGCTAATCATCAGGCAACGGGCTTTGCCCCTTGACCCAGTCAAAAGCAAGCCTTTGAAATTCGTGAACTAAGAATCGGGGTCTGGGGCGTGCCCCCGTCGTGCGCAGCACGCTGGCGCGTGACGGGTCGAGGGCGGAGCCCTCGCCTTCCCTTTCTCAAAGGGAGGGGCGGTGAAAGAGATCACGACGGACATCCCGGCCAGGCTTGATCGCCTGTCGTGGAGCCGTTTTCACCTGCTGGTGGTGGTGGCGCTCGGCATCACCTGGGTGCTGGACGGGCTGGAGGTGACGATCGTCGGCTCGATCGGGCCAATCCTGCGCGATCCGCACACGCTCGGGCTGTCGGCCGAAGGGGTCGGCATGCTCGCCTCGTTCTACGTCGCCGGCGCGGTGGCCGGCGCGCTCGTCTTCGGCTGGCTGACCGATCGGCTCGGGCGCCGGCTGATCTTCAACGTGACGCTGCTGGTCTACGTGCTCGGCGTGCTCGCCTCGGCGTGTGCCTGGGATCTGTGGAGCCTTGCCGCGTTTCGCCTGCTGACCGGGCTTGGCATCGGCGGCGAGTATGCGGCGATCAACTCGGCGATCGACGAGCTGATCCCGGCGCGGGTGCGCGGCCGGGTCGATCTGCTGGTCAACGGCAGCTACTGGGGCGGCGCGATCCTTGGCGCCGGGGCGTCGCTGCTGTTGCTCGGCGGCGCGCTGGTGCCGCTGTGGCTCGGCTGGCGCCTCGGCTTTGGCATCGGCGGCGTGCTCGGCCTCGGCGTGCTGGCGCTGCGCCGCTTCGTGCCGGAGAGCCCGCGCTGGCTGGTGACGCATGGCCGCGCCGAGGAGGCGGAGCGCACGCTCAACGAGATCGAGCGGCGCGTCGCCGATAGCGGCGGCGAGCCGGCCTCGTTTTCGCCGGCCCGGCCGATGACCGTGCACCCGCAGAAGAGCTTCGGCTTTCGCCAGATCTTCGGCGCCATGCTCGGCCCGTATCGCGGCCGCAGCCTGCTCGCCTTCACCCTGATGGCGGCGCAGGCGTTCCTCTACAACGCCGTGTTCTTCACCTATGGGCTGGTGCTGGTGCGCATGTACCAGGTGCCGAGCCCGCGCATCGCGCTCTACATCCTGCCGCTCGGCATCGGCAACCTGCTCGGCCCGATCCTGCTCGGCCCCTTGTTCGACACGCTCGGCCGGCGGCGGATGATCGCCGGCACCTACGGCGTGAGCGGGGTGCTGATGGCGCTGACCGCCGCCGGTTTCGCCGCGGGGCTGCTCAGCCCGTTCACCCAGACGCTGTGCTGGGTGGTGATCTTCTTCTTCGCCTCCGCCGCGTCGTCGGCCGCCTATCTGACCGCGAGCGAGATCTTCCCGCTCGAGACAAGGGCGCTGGCGATCGCGGTGTTCTTCGCCCTCGGCACCGCGGTCGGCGGCGTCGGCTCGCCGCTGCTGTTCTCCTGGCTGATTGCGGTCGGCACGGCGCCGGCGATCGCCATCGGCTACGTCATCGCCGCGGTGCTGATGCTGCTCGCCGCCGGCGTCGAGATCGCGCTCGGCGTCGATGCCGAGGGCAAGTCGCTGGAGGAGATCGCGGTCCCACTCTCCGGATAGGGGATATCGCCCGCCGACCTGCTATGCTGAAAGGCAGCGGGCAGAACTCAGAACACGAAGAGCCGCCGACGTCCCCGGCCTTACCTTGCCTCACGGACTTGACCTGATGTTCGATTACGAAGTCGTGCTCGATTCCGTGCGCGACAGCGCCGAGGCCGACGGCCACCTCGTCATCATCGGCCGGCTGCGCTCGTTCGGCGACGTCGCGGTCGCCGTCGGCGGCACCACCGAGGGCTCGCTCAACCTCGGGTTCCGGTTGCAGGACGAGAGCAGCGGCGCCTTCCTGTTCGAGAACCGCGCCGCACTTGGCGCCGGCGCGTTGCACCCGCTGGCCTGGGTCGGTTTCGGCATCGAGGTGCCGCCGATGCGCGCCGGGCTCGCGGAACTGCGCGTCGCGATCGACCTGGTGTTCGAGGAGGATTACTGGTTCCACGTCCGCGGCCTGCCGCTGTTCGAGACCGTGCTCGACCTGCGCGGGCGCTCGCTGTCGCGACGCACGTTTTCCACCAGGCGCGCCAACGCCGCCGGCGCCTACGCACCCGACCCGGACGCCGAGATACGCATCGCCGCCGAGGCCGCGGAC
>CAXTSD010000098.1:5288-7899 GCA_964246775.1 uncultured Acetobacteraceae bacterium
CCGCCCGCCGGGCCCTCCCCCCCCCCCCCGCCCCCCGAAAACCGCTCCGCCGCTCGGGCCGCGGCTAGGCGCGCCATCGACGCGCTGTCCGGCGCGCTCGCCGGGCTGCGCCACGTGCTCGATGTCAGCGACCTCGTGCAATACTGGAAGCACAGCGTCCGCCCGACCGGCATCCAGCGCGTGCAGATCGAGGTGGTGCGCCGGGTGTTCTCCGGCGTGCCGCTCGTCGGCGTCGCCGGGGCGATCGTCGCCGTATTCTTCGACCCCGAGGCCGGCTGGTGGCAACTGATCGAGCCCGAGCGGTTGCTGCGCCAGATCGGCCTGTCGTTCCAGGTGACGCTCGGCACCGAGGACTGGAACCGCGAGCTGATGCGCTGCCTGCGCTCGGCGCGGCAATACCTGCCGCAATCAGGCGACACCATCGTCAACCTCGGCACCTCGTGGTGGCTGCCCGACTATCACTACCGGGTGCGCCAGTTGCGGCTCGACTTTCAGGTCGGCTACGTGCCGTTCATCCACGACGTGATCCCGCTGGTGGTGCCGCAGCTTTGCGACCATGGGCTCACCGAGGAGTTTCGCCTGTGGTTCCGCGACGCGATCGCGATCGCCGACCACGTGATCGTCAACTCGGTGTTCAGCCGCGCCGACGTCGCCGAGGAGGCGGTCGCGCTGACCGGCCTCCGGCCGGAGCCTTCCGTCGTGCGGCTCAACGCGCCCTATCCGGTGCCGGGCGACGGCGTGCCGAGCGCCATACTCGAGCGGCTTGACCTCGACATCACCCGCTACGTGCTCTCCGTCGGCACGCTTGAGGGGCGCAAGAACCACATCCTGCTGTTCGAGGTCTGGCAGCGCCTGCTCGAGCGGCTGCCCGAGGAGCGACTCGCCCGCCTGGTGCTGGTCGGCAAGCGCGGCTCGCTGTTCGAGGAGGCGTCGGCCTTCCTCGAGCGCCATCCGGACCTGCGCCCTCACCTCGTCATGCTCACCGACATCTCGGACCTCGAGCTCGCAGACCTCTATCGCGGCGCCGAGTTCACCGTCTATCCAAGCCTCTACGAAGGCTGGGGTCTGCCGGTGACCGAGGCGACCGGGCACGGCAAGCTCACCGTCGCCTCGAACGCCGCCTCGATCCCCGAAGTCGCCTCGCCGGGCGACATCCTGCTGGCGCCGGACGACATCGAGGGCTGGACCAGCGCCATCGCCGGCCTGCTCGGCAGCGACGCGGCGCTGGCGGCGGCGACCGAGCGCAGCCGCGCCGAGGCGGATTTGCGCTCCTGGCACGACGTCGCGACCGACATCTTCGCCGCCGTCGAGGCGCATCGCGGCCAGCTGTTCGCGCCCGAGCGGCCGCGGATCGAGGATGGCCGGATCTACGACTTCGGCGCCGCCTCGGCGCGGCTGCGCCACCGGTTCTCCGCCCTCGGCCTCCGCCGCGGCCATGGCGGGCACGCGCCCGAGATGTGGGGCAGCTGGTCGGCACCGGGCCTCACCGAGCTCAGCTTCGTCACCGGCTCGGCCGCCAGCCGCTTTCTCTATCTGCGCCTGCGCGGCGGCCCGCTGGCCTCGACGGTCGCCGTCACCGCCGACCGCAGCGCCCGCACGACCCGCAGGCTTGCTCCTGACGAGGAAGCGGTGCTGCGCCTCGAGCTCGGCGCCGTCACCGTCGCCGGCCTTGCGGCGAACGAGCACACGGTGCGCATTTCCGTGGATCCGGAGGTCGATTGCGCGACGACGACTGATGGCGGCGACCGCCGGGTGATTGGCGTCGGCGTGCTGCAGGTGATGTCGGCGGTCAGGACCGACATGATGGCGCGGCTCGCCTTTCTGGAGGCGACGCAGATGCAGTTGGTGGAAGCGGAAGCGACGTAGAGCATGACCGGCTCACATTCGTTCACCGGCACGGTTCGGCGACAAGCTTCGCTTGAATCCGCCGTTGCAATCATAAATTGATTAGACAACCTCACAGCGTTGCGAGGCGACATGAACAGGGTTGCGTGCCGCGAGGGTGGTGAAGCCGAGGGTAGGCGCTCTCTATGTCACCCAATAGCAACGGTGTGTGGCCTAGAGTCGGTCCATCTCGTTCCGCTTGTGCTGCAGGACACAAATTCGTGTGCTTCGATGGTCAAGTGTGCTGTATGAGTGGCGTCACGTACAAATGGTTGGTTCGTGGGTGAGAGCAGGATCGAGGGGTCGATCGCTGTCCACGCATCTGGGTGTGCGAACAACGGCATAGCGTGGGAACAAGCATGAACATCATCGCCGAACGCGATCAGGTCAGTGACGTCGGTCAGGATGGGGTCCGCGAAGGGCTGGGCGCACCGCGCACCGGCCGTCGCCTGTCCGACAAGATACTGGTCGCCTTTCACCAGGCCTGCGACCTGAGCGACCTCGAGGTCGCCGAGCAGTTGCTGCAGATACTCGAGATGATGATGACGCGCCGGCCGCTGCCAGCGGACGGCAACCGCCGCAAGAGCATCGAGAGCCTGGTCGCCGCCTACGAGCGGCTCTGGTATTTGCGCCACCCGGAGCGCTAGAGCGCAGGCTGGCGAACGCGCAAGGCTGCTTGTCCCGCCGGCGGGCGGCCGGCGTTACCAGGCGAGCGCGGCGCCGTCGC
>CAXTSD010000099.1:0-7888 GCA_964246775.1 uncultured Acetobacteraceae bacterium
GTCGTCGATAGCGGCTGCTTGCCGGCCATGGGCTGGGTCGCGGCCGGGCCGGTGTGGCTGCGTCTGGACGTCGCCGAGCGCATCGGCGCCGAACTCGCCTGGCTGACCCGCTCGCGTCCGCACGCGATGCCGGGCGACCTCGCCTCACGCCTGTCCGTGCGCCAGGAGGTGCTGCCCGCGGTATTGCGCGGCCTTAACGTCACCTGGCGACCGGGCGCCTGCCTGGACCCCGGCAACTACGGCCCGCCGAGCCCGCCGATGCTGCACCAGTCCCGCGGCCAGCGCCCGCCCCGCCAGAGCCGTCAGCCGGCCCCGCTCTCGCCCCCGCTCTCAAAGCGCCAGGCCGAGGGTCCGTTCGCCTCGCTGGCCGCCTTGCGGCGATGAGGGCCGGCCGCACCCGCCGGCATGGCTGAGCTCGAGGGCGCCGCCTGGCAGCGCCTCGACATGTGGCTCTGGTGCGCCCGCTTCATGAAGGCGCGCGCCGACTGCGCCCGTCTGGTGCAGACCGGCCTCGTGCGCATCAACCGCCAGCCGACCGACAAGGCGCATGCCCGTTTGCGGCCGGGCGACGTGCTGACTGTGCCGACCAGGCGCGAGGTTCGCGTGGTGCGCGTGCTCTCTCTGGCCAGCCGCCGCGGCCCGGCGGCCGAGGCGCAAGCGTTGTACGAGGAGTTGATCGCGCCGACCCCGCCATCCGGCACGCTTGAGTCGTAGCGCAGTGTGGGGCAGCACTGCGGCGCATTCCCGTCCCGCCGCCTTGCACCTGCCGGCAAACGTCGTCATATCCCGGCCGCCGCTGACGATCTGGAGACGCCGATGACCTACGTGGTCACCGAGAACTGCATCAAGTGCAAATACATGGACTGCGTCGAGGTCTGTCCCGTCGACTGCTTCTATGTCGGCGAGAACATGCTTGTGATCAATCCGGACGAGTGCATCGATTGCGGCGTCTGCGAGCCCGAATGCCCGGCCGAAGCGATCGTGCCCGACAGCGACGACAAGGCCGCCGCCTGGGCCGAGCGGAACACGACCTTCTCGGCGCAGTGGCCGAACATCACCCGCAAGGGCGCCGCGCCGGCGGACGCCGACGCCTGGAAGGACAAGCCCGGCAAGGCGGCGCTGTTCTCGGCCGAACCGGGCACGCCCTGACCCGCCAACACTGACCGGCCAACGCTGACCGGCAAGTCGCCGGCGATCCACGCGCGGAGTGATCGCGCGGCCGGGCTCGGGTGTGACGCGGCCCGTTACCTGTGTTATGCTAACTGTCTGATTGCCGAGGCGGCCCTAGGTTAGGCGTTGCCGGCGTCGGCAACCTGACGCGACCGAGTGCATCAAGGCAAGGTCGTCGAGAGCTACCTCCCCTGCCCCGGGCGGGGTGCGTTCCTTACCGGATCGGCCGGGCACTTGATGACAGAGCAGGAGACTACCAGGCCAGTGCCCAGCAAGAGCAGTTCCGCACGTCGCACCGCGTCTGACCACAAGCCGGCGCAGACCCTGGACGATGTGGTCGGGGAGGCGCCGGTCGAGGCCATCGGGCCGGAGCCCGACGAGGCGCCTGGCGCGGCGGCGCAAGGCGATCCGGTTGCCGAGCCGACGCTCGACGAGGCGGCGGTCGTCGCCGTGCTGGGCGACGTCGAACTCGATGATGCGGACCTCGTCGACGAGGCGCCGGCGCGCAAGGTCGACGCCGACGAGGACGAGGACGCCGGCGAGCCCGAGCAGCCGCGTCGTAACGGCGCCGGCGCGTCGTCGCAGCGCATGGGCGGGCGCATGCCTGGCCATTCCCTGCCCGGCGGTCGTCCGGTGCCGGCGCCGCGCATTCCCTCGAAGGCCGAGAACTTCGTCGAGGGCGATCACGTCGTCTACCCGACGCATGGCGTCGGCAAGGTGGAACGCATCGCCACCGAGGAGATCGCCGGCCACAAGCTCGAGCTGATCCACATCACCTTCGAGGAGAACCGGATGACGCTGCGCGTCCCGGTGATGAAGGCGAGGAGCGCCGGGCTGCGCAAGCTCGCGACGCGCAAGATGTTCGACGAGGCGCTCGCCATACTGAAGGGCCGGGCGCGGATCAAGCGGACGATGTGGTCGCGCCGGGCGCAGGAATACGAGGCCAAGATCAACTCCGGCGACCCGCTCTCGATCGCCGAGGTCGTGCGCGACCTGCACCGCAACGCCGGCCAGCCGGACCAGAGCTTTTCCGAGCGGCAGATCTACGAGGCGGCGATGGACCGGCTGGCCGCGGAGCTGGCGGCACTCGACCACACCGAGAAGACGGCGGCGGCGACCAAGCTGACCGACTATCTCAAGACCATCACCTGACGGCGCCCAGCGCCCCGCCTTGCCTCCCGCCCGAGCCGCCCCGTAAGGTCCGCCCGCCTCACACCCGGAGCCTGTCATGGACCTCAGCAAGATCCCCACCGGCAAGAACGCGCCGTCCGACATCAACGTGGTGATCGAGATCCCGCAGGGCTCGCAGGTCAAATACGAGGTCGACAAGGCGAGCGGCGCCGTGTTCGTCGACCGCTTCCTGTTCACGCCGATGGCCTACCCCGCCGCCTACGGCTTCATACCCAACACCTTGGCCGAGGACGGCGACCCCGCCGATGCGCTGGTGCTCGCCCATGCCGCGGTGGTGCCCGGCTGCGTCATCCGCGCCCGCCCGATCGGCATGCTCGAGATGGAGGACGAAAGCGGCCAGGACGAGAAGATCATCTGCGTCCCGCACGACAAGATCCACACCCAGTTTGCCAAGGTCGAGAAGATCGAGGACCTGCCAGAGATCACCATCCAGGCGATCGAGCACTTCTTCACCCGCTACAAGGACCTCGAGCCCGGCAAATGGGTGAAGGTGAAAGGCTGGGCCGACCGCGCCGCCGCCGAAGCCGCGATCCAGAAGTCGATCGACGCGGCGGCGAAGGCCTGAACGCCGGGGCCACGCGCGTTGCGGAGCCGGCGCGCGATATCAGCCTTGCCCACCCACCACAGCAAACGGATGGCCGGCAAGCTTCGCGTCACGGGTGAGAAGTCGCATGCCGCTTTCCTGCGCCTGAACGAGCAGCAACTCGTCGAACGGGTCTTTGTGGTCGAGCGGATGCAACAATGCGGCGGCGGCGTGATGGGCGGTCAGCGGCAGGAACTCCCAGTCGACCGCCGCGGCAAACGCCACCACGGCAGCGGGATCGACCGGGCCCTTCCGCCCGCCGGAGATGCGCAAACTATGCCACTTGAGCCGTAGCTCCCACACAGCGACCGCCGACAGCACAAGCGGCATCTCGGAGTTGGCCATCCATCCGCGCTCGGCCTCCGACAAGGCAGTCGGGTCGAAAACCGTCCAGATCACGATATGCGTGTCGAGCAGCAGCCTCACTCCGAAAGGCCGAGCACCTGACGGCTGAAGGCGGGATCGTCGAAATCGGCCGGGACTCTAACATCGAGGCCGTCAAGTCCGAGTTCACGGCGGACGATGGTCGCTTTGTCGAAATCCATGCCGGAAACCTTTTGCGCCGGAACCAGCTCGACGAAGGGATGGCCATGTTTGGTTACGACCACGCGCTCTCCGCGCGCCGCGGCAGCGGCAGCCTCGGCAAAGCGCGCCTTCGCCTCGCGTATCGACAACTCCATCGCGCATCCCCCCTCAGCCAACCAACTTCGGCGCAGTCCGAAGACAGACTAACATACAGAGAGCTTATGGTCACCATGTGACTACAACGCCATCGAGAGTCGCGGCGCGCTTCCCAGGCCAGGCGGCACACTCGCCGTCTTGCCTCCGCCCCAAGCCCCCCGGTAAGGTCCGCCCGCCTCACACCCGAAGCCCGTCATGGACCTCACCCCTCGCCAAGGTGGAGAAGATCGAGGACCTGCCCGAAATCACCATCCAGGCGATCGAGCACGTCTTCACCCGCTACAAGGACCTCGAGCCCGGCAAGTGGGTCAAGGTCAGAGGCTGGGCCGACCGCGCCGCCGCCGAGGCCGCCTTCCGCAAATCGATCGACGCGGCGGCGAAGGCCTGAACGCCGGGGCCACGCGCGTTGCGTAGCCGGCACGCGGCCCCACCCTGCCCGGTCAGCGACCTTTGCCGGCCGTGCAGACGGTCGCGTTTTGGATGTCCGCGTTGTAGTTGTTGTTGTTGTTGTAGATGTTGTTGAGGATCGCGTTCGACAGCGTGCTTGGCACCACGGAAAAGCCGCTTTGGGTGATAAGATTTTCGTATGGTGGGTCAGAGTAGAGATCACCCAAATAGTCCGCGATCGAGTTCCCGACATTCGCATCCTTGTAACACTGGCTGATATCGATCGTTTCAAATCCGACAATGGGGTATCCGGACCTGGGGGTAGGAATTTGGGGAACGAAAGCTTGAGTATCGTTGACAGCTCCAAAGGTACTTGGGGCAGAGACAGTAGAGAGCGCTGTTGACGTGTTGAGGGATGTAGGCAGAACACCGTCTACACTCGCGACGAACGGCAAGGTCGTGTTTCCCGCTTGAGCCGGCGCGATGCGCGTAAGGTCGGGCGTGACGTAGCCGATCGACAGCGGCACGTTCTCGATCGTCGCGGCGACGCCGGCTGGGCTGCCGACGCCCAGGAAGTTTGACGGAACACCGGCTTTGAACTGGCTCGAAAAGCTGTTGCTCGCCTGAAACACGATGTTCGAGTTGCTCGCATCGCACACGTAGGCCAGTCGTTGCGTCAGGAGATAGGTGGTCCCGCTGTCGTCGGCGCGGAAGATCACGGAGATCGCGCCGGACGCGCCGGACCCGGCCACCTGGCTCCAGTCGGTGAGCCGGCCGGAGAAGATGCCGCACATCTGCGCATCCGAGAGAGCGAGAGCGCCGTTGGCGGACTTGCCGGGCAGGTTGAACGGAACGGTGACGGGCGTTCCAAAGCTTGGCAGTTGAACCAGGTTTCCGTTAAACGTTCTCGGCCAGGCATTGATCTGCGCGCTGGTGAGAACCGCATCGCTGAACGCGAAATCCACCGTGATGCCGGGCTGATAGCCAAGAACGACGCCGGTGTTGGCCAGGAACGAGGTTTGCGCCGCGTTGTTGTTCACCGAGGCGTTGTTGAACTGCGCACTCGTATTTGCACTCTCATAGGCGTTGAGTTGTGCGTTGTACACGCCGCCCGCAGAGGTAACGCCGCCGCTGATCGTTTGCGCCACGCCTGCCATTGCCGGCAAGACCAGCCCGGCGGCGACCATGCTTCCCGCCAGGAGTCTGCGTAACAGCATCATGATTGTTGTTCCAGAATAGGACTGTAAACATCATAGTGCCGCATCGCCGCCGCTAGGTTTGTCAACACGTCATGAACATTTCGCGTCAGAACAGAGGCGATAACGGGCGCGTCCGCCATCGTGACGTTTTGATTAAACCACGACTACAGCATCGTCCTGCTCAGGGGAAACTTTAACCGGCGGCTTGTCACTCGTGCACGCGACCGATACCCTACTGTAGTAAGTTACGACAGGTCAAGCAGCGATGTCCGACACCCTAGGTTTTGATCTCACGAGGCTCGTCGGGGTCACATTCCCCGGACTCAACGTCGCGGTTCTTTTGCTCGATCAAGGCCAGACGTCTCCGTCGAACAATATATGGGTGTTCGACTCCGAAATCAGTGATTCAGGCGAGGGTCGGAACGGGGCTTTTCTGTTAAATTACTTGTTTACCATTACGGCTGCGTCCACTGAAAGTGCTCCGGTCCCTGTCACGGATCCCACAACGGGCGCCGCGGGCTTGGGCACAGATCCCAATGCACTGGGATCCATCACGGTAGTCGAATATCAGAACGGGGTCGCCTTAGCACCGTTTCAGCTGAATGTCCTCGGCTTTAACGCAAACAGCTTCGTAGCTGGCGTTCCCAGCCAGTATGCAACAGCCAGTAAGACTGTCACTGCTGGAACATATGGCAATATTTACCAGTATTCCGACGTCAACATCGGCGTGTTTCCATCGGACAACCCGAACCCGCAGGTATTCCCGCTCACCTTCACGGCCAATGCCGCCGCGACCTACGTGCCGCCCGCCGGTGCCGCGCCCTGCTTTGCCGCCGGCACTCCCATACTCACGCCGACCGGCGAGCGCCCCGTCGAGGCGCTGCGGGTCGGCGACGAGGTGGTGACCGCAAGCGGCGCCACGGCGCTCGTGCACTGGATCGGCCGCCGCCACGTCGTCTTCGCGAACAGCCCGAACGACGCGCTGGTCCCGGTGCGCATCGCGCCGCACAGCTTCGCTCCGGGCCGGCCGCACAGCCCCGTCGTGCTGTCGCCGGATCACGCGCTGTTCGTCGATGACGTGCTCATCCCCGTCCACCTGCTGCTCGGCCCCGGCATCACCCGCGCCCCGCACGATCAGATCACCTACCACCACGTCGAGCTCGAGCGTCACGACGTGCTGCTCGCCGCCGGCTTGCCGGTCGAGAGCTATCTCGACACCGGCAACCGCCACGCATTGACCGTCGGCGAACACGCTCCGGTGAACTTCGCGCCAGACTTCCTGGCCTTGAGCTGGGAAGCCGCCTGCGCTCCTCTGGTGCTGCACGGCGAGACGCTGAACGCGGTGCGCGCCCGGCTGGCCGCCGCCCCGCCGCTGGCGGCGGAGTAGCCGCACCCACGCCGCCCGACGCGCGCCCGCCTCAACGCGGCCCCCTTATCGCACTCTGACCAGCCGCCTGATCAGCGCCTCATACGCCCGCAGATACGCCGCCATGTCGAGGTTCTGCTCCGCCCACGCCCGCGCGCCGCGGCGCAGACGATCGGACAGCGTCCGGCTCTCCAGCATCGTCAGCACCCGCTCCGCCAAAGCCTGCGGCGCGTGGAACGGGCTCAGCAACCCGGTCTTGCGGTCGGCGACGAACTCGGCGACCGGCGCGGTGTCGCTGGCGACGATCGCGCAGCCGCAGGCCATCGCCTCGCGCAGCGACCAGGAGGCGACGAACGGATACGTGAAATAGACGTGGCAATCCGAGCGCTTCAGCAGCCGCACGTAGTCCACGTAGTCGAGCCGGCCGACGAAGTGCACCCGCCGCAGGTCGATCTCACCCTTCAGCTCCTCCAGCTGCCGCTCGCGCCAGGTGCCGTGCGACAGCCGCGCGCCGTAGCTCACCCCGTCGCCGCCGACCAGGATCAGCCGCAGGTCGCGCCGCGCGCGCAGCAGCGCCGGGATCGCCCGCATGACGACGTGAAAGCCGCGATACGGCTCGAGGTCGCGCGCGACGTAGGTCACCAGCATCTCGTCGACGCCGACCGAGACATCGCCAAGCTGGAACGGCTGCGCCCGCAGCTCGGGATCGGGGCGGCAGATCTCGAGGTTGACGCCCTCGCGCAGCACGGTGATCCGGCGCCGCGCCCAGTCGGGATAGGTCGAGTGCTGGAACTCTGTCGGCGTCTGGCCGTGGCCGGGATTGGTCAAAGCGAGCAGGTTGACCGCATTCTTCGCCCGCACCCGTGACAGCGCGGCGGGGTCGGTCGGAAACTCCGGATCGAACCCGACATCGAGCCCGTCGGAGTGATAGTAGAACTCGTGATAGCCGAGCAGCGGCACGCCGGGCCAGACGTCGCCGAGATTGAGCAGCTCGCCCCAGCCGTGATGGCCGATGATGATGTCGGGCGCATAGCCGAGCGTCAGCAGGTTGCGGCAGGTCGCGGCCACCGCCTCGGCGCGCAGCATCGCCAGCTCGAACTCGTGCGCGTCGCGATGCGTCTCGGCGCTGCCGGCGCGCGGCAGCTTGTAGACGACCTTGCGCACGCCAGGGATGTTGTTGCGGTTGGCCTCGCTGACGAAGACGATGTCGTGCTTGCGCTGGCCCGCCAGGTGGCGAACCAGGTGCAGGAACTGCGCCGGAAAGTTCTGGTGGACGAACAGGTATTTCAACGCGCTGACTCTGGGCGGGCC
>CAXTSD010000100.1:0-7834 GCA_964246775.1 uncultured Acetobacteraceae bacterium
TCGGCGCCCGGCAGTTCGACATTGCGCGTGGCGAGCTGAGCGAGCCGGCCGGGATCATCCATCTGACCGGCGGCGAGGCGGCGCTGCTGACCGCGCTGGCGCGCCGCGCCAACGAGGTGCTGGCGCGCGAGGAGATTGCCGCGGCGCTCGGCAGCGACGACAGCTCGGAGCGCGCCGTCGACGTGCAAGTGACGCGGCTGCGGCGCAAGATCGAGGCCGACCCGCGCGAGCCGCGTTTCCTGCACACGGTGCGCGGCCGCGGCTATGTGCTGAAGCCGGGGGGATAGGCGCGCGTGCCGACGCAGCTCGGCAGGCGGCTTGAGCGTCCGGTGCGCCGGATGCTGCCGCGCTCGCTGCTCGGGCGCTCGCTGCTGATCATCCTGATCCCGCTGGTGCTGACCCAGGTGGTGGCGCTCGGCATCTTCTACGGCAGCCACCTCGACCTGATCTCGCGTCGCCTCGCCTTCGCCGTCGCCGGCGAGATCGGCCAGACGGCGGCGCTGGTCGAAAGCAGCGACGACCCGCTGTTCCGCCGCTCGGTGCTGCGCTCGGCGGACCTGCAATTCGAGCTGCGCATGCGCCTCGCCCCCGGGGCGGTGCTGCCGCGCGAGACGCGGGTCAACCTGATCGGCCCGATGGACGACGACCTCGCCGCCGCACTCGCCGAGCGGGTGCGCCGGCCGTTCACCATGGATTGGTTGTCCGACCCGCAATCCGTGCTGATCGGTGTCCAGCTGCCGGACGGCGTGCTGCGGGTCGCGGCGCCGCGCAAGCGCCTCTATACCAGCATGGTCTACCTGTTCGTGCTGTGGCTGGTCGGCTCGGCCGGGCTGCTGTTCGCCATCGCGGCGCTGTTCATGCGCAACCAGGTGCGCGCGATACGGCGGCTGTCGAGGGCCGCCGAGGCGTTCGGGCTGGGGCGCGACCCCGGCCCGATCCGTCCAGAGGGCGCGATCGAGGTGCGGCGCGCCGCCACCGCGTTCAACCGCATGCAGGAGCGGGTGCGCCGGTTTCTCGACCAGCGCACCGAGATGCTGGCCGGCGTCTCGCACGACCTGCGCACGCCGCTGACCCGGCTTCGCCTCGCGCTCGCCATGCTGCCCGAGGCGGCGGCGGGCGAAAGCGAGGTGGCCGAAATGACCGCCGACGTCGAGGAGATGGAGCGGATGATCTCTGGCTATCTCGCCTTCGCCCGCGGCGAGAGCACCGAGCAGGCGCGGCCGACCGACGTGCTGGTCGTGCTCGAGGCGGTCGCCGCCGGCGCGCGCCGGGCCGGCGCCGACGTGACGGTGGAGGCGCCGGCCGGCCTGATCGTGCTGCTGCGTCCCGACGCGGTGCGTCGCGCGGTGACCAACCTCGTCGACAATGCGCGCCGGCACGCGCACCGGGTGGTGCTCGCCGCGCTGCCGCTCGGCCGGGTCGTGCAATTGACGGTCGACGATGACGGGCCAGGCATCCCGCCGGATCGACGCGAGAGCGTGTTCCGCGCCTTCGAGAGCGATGCCGCCGGCGGCACCGGGCTCGGCCTCACCATCGCGCGCGACATCGTGCGCGGCCATGGCGGCGACATCGTGCTGGAGAGCAGCGCCCTCGGCGGCCTGCGGGCGAGACTTGAATTGCCGGTCTAGCTTTCTTGACGTTCCCGCTTTCTTGACACTCCCCGCTTTCTTGACACCCTGTCCGAGGAGCGATACTGCGCCGCACCCGATGGCGGCGTAGCTCAGCGGTAGAGCAGGGGAATCATAATCCCTTGGTCGGCGGTTCAAATCCGTCCGCCGCTACCACCGCGGAGTCGAGCGCCGCCTGCCCGTTCAATTGACCGTCAGGTCAGGCTCGCCGTCATAGGCGAGATAGGCGCGGCTGATCAGGATGATCGCCGCCTCGGCATCGCCGTCGCGCTGCGCCGCCTCGGCCAGCGCGATCAGGGCGCGCGCGTGCAGCGTCCGGCCGTGAAGCGGCGGCGCTGCGGCGCCGCAGGTGACGGAGCGGTCGTCATGCGCCATGATCCACACCACCTTGCCTGGTTTATCTCCGGGTTACGGCGGGCGTGTGCAATCGGATGCGGCCACAGCCTAGTTTTTCGTGGCGTTGCGGAGCGGCATGGCGCACAACTCGCGCGCCCGGCTCAGAAGAGGTGCGATGACCGACAACGGGGACGTCAGGCGCTGGCTGCCGTTCGGCGCCCCCATGCAGGCGGGTATGGTTGGCGAGTCGAGGGCGGCCGACGAGCTCAACCTGCATCTCGGCATGATGCTCGAGCTGTTCCGGTTGCGCGCCGGCCTGTCCCAGCATGACCTCGCCGTCGCGGTCGAGGCGTCGGCAGAGGAGATCGCCGACTACGAGCGCGGGCTGATCCGCATCCCTCCGGTGCGCCTGCTCGAGCTGGCGAGGGTGTTGCGGGCGCCGCTCAGCGCGTTCTTCCACGACCTCTGAGCGGTTCCGCCCGCCACCACCAGCTCCGACGCGGCTCTGCGGATACGGTCAGCGCTAAAGGCGCGCTCCCTGATGCCGGTGAGGCATGAAGCGGTCACGCTTCTGTGACAACACACAAATGCGTCTGTCACCTGCAATCGCACCGAGTTAGCGTTCTTGAACTGCAACAGAAGGAAAGCGTCCGTTTCAGTTACGAGACAATACTCTGAGAAAAAATCAATGAGGAACGCCATGCCTGGAAATGATCTTCTTCTCGCCTCACGCGTGATCACTGCTGCCGCGTCTCGCTATGCTGCGGCACAGCAATGGTCGGACGTCACGTGGTCTGGAGGCGCGCCATGAAGAGGCATCTGCGTCTGCCGCGGCTAGCCACGAGGCGTCCGCCGCGGCTAGCCACGAGGCGTCTGCCGCGGCTGGCCACGAGGCGCCTGCCGGGCGCTGCCCTGCTCTGCCTCGCCGGGCTGGGGGCGACCGGCGGCGGCCAGACCGCCGAGGCCCAGACCTTCACGCCGATCAAGCCGCCGGCAGTGCCGCTGATCACCCGCGCGCCTTACGTCAACACCTGGCTGCAAGGCAGCAGCGGTCTCGCGCCTGGCGTCTGGCCTGAATACTGGAACGGCAACATCAAGGCGATCACCGGCATCGCCTATATCGACCACGTCGCCTATCTGTTCCTCGGCGCTCCCGCCGTGCCGAGCCTGCCCGGCATGCGGCAGACCGCGCTGCAGACCACGCCGACGCAGTCGATCTTCACCTTCAACGGCGGCGGCGTGAACCTGACCGTCGATTTCCTGTCGCCGGTCGAAGCGCGCGACCTGCGTCGGCTCAGCATCCCGCTTTCCGACATCATCACCACCGCGCAAAGCAGCGACGGGGCGCAGCATTCCGTCACCGTCTATTTCGACATCAGCGGCGAATGGGCGCACGGCGACAGCAATCAGTTCATCAAGTGGGCGCCGGAGACGATCGCCCGCAACGCCGACGGAACCAACGTCGCCGGCACGCTGTCCGCCTGGTCCGTCACCCCGAACACGCCGACCGTGTTCCAGCAGGTCAACGACTATCCGTCCTGGGGCAACGCGCTGTTCGCCACCCGCAAGACGGCCAGCCTCACCACCCAGTCGGGCGCCGACGTCACGGTGCGCAGCCACTTTGCCCAGACCGGCTCGCTCGCCAACACCAACGACACCAACCAGCCGCGGGCGATCAACAACGCCTATCCGGTGTTCGCCTTCAGCAACGCCTTCGGCACTGTCGGCACTACGGCGACGAGCCCGTTCACGCTGCTGCTCGGGCACGTGCGCGACCCGGCGATCAACTTCCTCGGCAACCGCCAGTCGTCGCTGTGGCGGCAGTACTGGCCGGCCTATGAGAGCATGCTGGCCTTCGCCTACAACGACGCAGCCGCCGCGGTGTCGCGCGCCAACAAGCTCGACGCGAGCCTCAACAGCGCCGCGACCGCGTATGGCGGCGCGCACTACGCCGCACTCACGGCGGCGACGCTGCGGCAGGCTTTCGCCGCAACCGAACTCACCGGGACGACCAGCAACCCCTACCTGTTCCTCGAGGAGATCAGCAGCAGCGACAACGTCTCGACCGTCGACGTGCTGTATCCGTCGATGCCGGCGTTCCTCTACATGAACCCGGATCTGGTGCGCTATCTGCTCGAGCCGATCATCTTCTATTCCGAATCGGGCCAGTGGCCGCAGACCTACGCGCCGCACGACGTTGGCGCGACCTATCCGAACGCGGTCGGGCACAATGACGGCGGCGGCGAGAACATGCCGGTCGAAGAGACCGCCAACATGCTGATCATGGCCGACGCCTACATGCAGCACACCACGCGGGCGCAGGCGGCGATCTACGCCAACGCGCACTACCCGCTGTTCCGTCAGTGGGCCAACTACCTGCTGACCATACCGCCCGGCGTGCCCTATCCGAACGCGCTCGATCCGCAGTTCCAGAACCAGACCGACGACTTCACCGGCAGGATCGCCCACAGCGTCAACCTGGCGCTGAAGGGCATCGTCGCCGTCGGCGCGATGGGGCAGATCGCCGGCTTCGACGGCAACGCGAAGGACGCCCGCTTCTTCCGCGCCCAGGCCGAGCAACTGATCAGCCAGTGGGCGCAACTGTCGCAGAACAGCGACTCAACGCATCTGCTGCTGCAATACCACGAGGCCGCCAACGCCTATAGCGGCGACACCACCAGCGAGCCGGACAGCTACTGGAGCCTCAAATACAACTCCTACCCCGACCAGCTGCTCGGCCTGCACCTGATCCCGCAGACCATCCTGGCCGAGGAGGCGAGCTTCTACAAAACCCAGGAGCACCCGACCGGCATCCAGCTCGACCCGCGCCTGCTCGACAACCCGCCGCACACCTTCACCAAGGCGGACTGGGAAATCTGGACGGCGGCCGGCATCACCGATCCGACGCTCGCCCAGGACATCTTCGACGAGGTCTACAACTACGCCAACACCACCACGTCGGGCGTGCCGTTCTCCGACTTCTACGACCCGAACAGCTCGTTCGTCTCCGGCTTCCGGGCGCGCCCGGTGATGGGCGGCTCGTTCGCGCCGCTCACCCTCAGCCTGAAGGCGATACGCTGACCAGTAGCCTCTGATATGAGACTTACGAAACGGGGCCGGCGCTCACTTCTGCGCCGGCCCGCCCAGCCAGAGGGTGCGGCTGCGGTAGGAGATCAGCACCGGCACCCGCCCCAGCAGCGCGGTGCCCAGCAGCATCTCCGCCCCGTCCGGCAGCCCGGTGACGGTCGGGCTCACCAGCACCGGCACGTCCCGCAGGCTGACGCCGCCGATGGCGAGCCCAGCGATGTGCGCCAGCTTCGCCTCGCGCACCGCGACGCCGACGCCGCCGAAGCGCACCGAGCGGCCATCCGCGGTCACGCCGAGCCGCGCCGCCACCGCGTCGGACATCAGGGCGCCGCTTGCCCCGGTATCAAGCATGGCGCGGACCGGCCGCCCGTTCACCGACACGCTGACCAGCAACTTGTCCTGGTCGTCGAGCGTGAGGTCGACCGGGCGCCACCCTCCCGGCATCGGTGGCGCGACGCGGCCGCAACCGGCGGGCGCGGTATACAGCCCGAGCGTCTCCGACGGCTCGTCGAGGGCGAGGTCGTAATGCGACAGCAGGTCGCTGCCGATCACGCCGGCCACCGGCTCGTGATATTTCGCGAACGAGCCGATGTCGCTCTGCAGCACCGCGATGTTGCGATAGGTCACGCCGCCGAGGCGCAGCGTCTGCACCGCGTCCACCTCGTAGTAGGCGCCGCCGCCGACGCCGCTCACGCTGGCGCCGCGCGCGTAGTCCTTGACCGGATGCAGCCCGAGCTGCCGCGCCGTCTGCGGCGTCACCGTGAACACGTTGGCGCCGGTATCGACGAGCAGGCCGACGACGCTGTCGTTGATCTCGGCCGGCACCGTCGGCAGGTTGCCCTGCATCAGCAGCGGGATGGTCGAATGCCACGCCAGCGCGCAATCGGCATGAGCCGGCGACCAGGACCCGACGGCAAGCAGCAGCGCCAGCAGCGACACACGCAAGTTCGCGCCCTCCCGGTTCGATCACCATCACTTCAGGATCAGGACGTCAGCGCGTCAAGCATCTCAGCGCGCCGCGATGGCGGGCTGCCGGGCGCGGCTCTCGAGCCGCATCGCCAGCAGCGTGACCAGCAAGGCGAGCAAGGCGAGCCCGGCGCCGAGCGGCGGCAGCGCGCCGTAGCCATAACCGGCGTCGATCGCGACGCCGCCGATCCAGGCGCCGAGCGCATTGCCGAAATTGAAGGCGCCCTGGTTCAGCGTCGCCGCCAGATTGCGCGCCTCCCTGGCCGCCTCGACCACCCGCATCTGCAGCGGCGCCACCAGCGCGAACGCGACGCCGCCCCACGCCAGCAGCGTCGCGACCGCGAGCAGGCCGGACCGGCTGGTCGCCGCGAACGCGCCCAGCACCACGATCAGCGACGCGAACAGCCCGACCACCGAAGGCATCAGCCGCCAGTCGGCGAGCCGGCCGCCGATCAGGTTGCCGACCGTGAGCCCGACGCCGAACACCAGCAGGGCGAGGCCGACCTGGTGCTCGCTGAGCCCGGCACGGCTCTCGAGCAGCGGCGTGATGTAGGTGAACACGCTGAACAGGCTGACCGAGGACAGCGTGCTCATCAGCATCGCCAGCAGCACCTGCGGCTGGCGCAAGGCGCGGAACTCGCTGATCAGGTCGAGGCTGCGGTCGGCGGCGACCTTCGGCACCCAGACCCACAGCGCGCCCTCCGCCGCGACGCCAATCAGCGACACCCCCCAGAAGGTCGAGCGCCAGCCCAGCGCCTGGCCGAGCAGGGTGCCGAGCGGCACCCCGAGCACGTTCGCGAGCGTGAGACCGGTAAACATGACCGCGATCGCCCGGGCGCGCTGGTGGCGCTCAACGAGACCGCTCGCGACCACCGAGCCGATGCCGAAGAACGCCCCGTGCGCCAGCGCCGTCACCACCCGCGCGCCCATCAGCAGGGCGTAGTCGCCGGCGACCGCGCACAGCAGGTTGCCGACGATGAACACTCCCATCAGCGCCAGCAGCGTCGCCTTGCGCGGCCAGTTCGCCGTCGCGATGGCGACGATCGGCGCGCCGACGCAGACCGCCAGCGCATAGCCACTGACCAGCAGCCCGGCCTGTGGAATGCTGACGCGCAAGCTGGTCGCGACGTCAGGCAGCAGCCCCATGATGACGAACTCGGTAGTGCCGATGCCGAACGAGGCGACGGCCAAAGCGAGCAGGGCGCGGTTCATGCGTAGACCCTCGCATCGTTCCGCATCGCACCATGCCGCGTTCGGGCGGCGCTGTGAACCGTTGCGAGCCTTCGGCCATTGCCTTGCCTGCCGCAACCCTCAATGCTCCAAGCCTCACCCGAGCCGGAGCCCGCGCCGTGTCCGCCACCACCACCGAGCGCGAGCTGACCCTGCGCGGCCTCATGCTCGGCGTCGTCATCACGCTGCTGTTCACCGCCGCCAACGTCTATCTCGGCCTGCGCGTCGGCCTCACCTTCGCCACCTCGATCCCGGCGGCGGTGATCTCGATGGCGCTGCTGCGGCGCGTCCGCACGGCGGGCATCCTCGAGAACAACATCGTGCAGACCGTCGCCTCGGCGGCCGGCACCCTGTCGTCGATCATCTTCGTGCTGCCCGGCCTCGTGATGGTCGGCTGGTGGCGCCGATTTCCGTTCTGGCCGAGTTTCGGCGTCTGCGCCGCCGGCGGCCTGCTCGGCGTGCTGTTCAGCATCCCGCTGCGCCGGGCGCTGGTGGTGAACACCGACCTGCCCTACCCCGAGGGCGTCGCCGCGGCGGAAGTGCTGAAGGTCGGCGCGGCGTCGCGCGAGGGCAGGGCGGGCAGCGGG
>CAXTSD010000101.1:0-7779 GCA_964246775.1 uncultured Acetobacteraceae bacterium
TGATTGGCTGTCCTCGGCCTAATCCAGGAACGGGCCGGCCGCCGGGGCGGCGTCGGCGACCAGCACGGCGACCCGTCCGACACCCTCGCCTATGCGGTCATTGAAGCGATGCGTGACCATGTCGATCGCGACGTCGACGGCGTGGGCGAAGCCGTTGCCGTCGGTGCCGCCATGCGATTTGACGACGACGCCGTTCAGCCCGAGCATCACCGCGCCGTTGTAGCGGCGCGGGTCGAGCCAGGTGCGCAGCCGCTCGAGCCCCGGCCGGACCAGCAGGTAGGCGAGCTTGCCGGCGACGCTGCCGCGAAACACCTCGCGCAGCAGCAGCGAGACCAGCTTGAGCGCTCCCTCCCCGGTCTTCAGCGCCACGTTGCCGGTGAAGCCGTCGGTGACGATCACGTCGGTGGTGCCGGCGGCGATGTCGTGCCCCTCGACGAAGCCGTGGAATTGCGGGCCGAGATGCGAGCGCCGCAGGATTTCGGCCGCCGCGCGCAGCCGCTCGGTGCCCTTCAGCTCCTCGGAGCCGATGTTGAGCAGGCCGATCGTCGGGCAGGTGAGGCCGAGCACGGTGCGCGCGAACATGTCGCCGAGGATCGCGAACTCGACCAGGTTGCGGGCGCCGCAGACGATGTTGGCGCCGAGATCGAGCATCACCACGTCGCCGCGCGTCGACGGCCCGATCGCCGCCATCGCCGGCCGGTCGATCCCGGGCAGCGTCTTGATCACGATCTTGGCGAGCGCCAGCAGCGCCCCGGTGTTGCCGGCGGAGACCACGCCCGCCGCCTCGCCTGCCGCCACCGCGTCGATCGCGACCCGCATCGAGGTGTCGCGCAGGCGCAGCGCCGCGGTCGGCTTCATCTCGCTGCCGACCACCTCGGCGGTGTGGCGCACGGTGCAGGCGCGTGCGGCGCGCGGACACGCCTCGAGCAACGGCCGCAACCTCGCCGCGTCGCCAACCAGCAGGAAACGCGCCTCCGGGTGACGCTCGGCCGCAGTCTCGATGCCCTGAACGATCGCACCTGGCGCGTGGTCGCCGCCCATGGCGTCGATCGCCAGGGTGAAGCCGTCGCTCAAACCCGTCCGCCGGCCGGACGCGGGCGGAGGCGATCGACCGCGTCCGCCAGCCAGCGGCGATCAGGCGCGGATGGCACCCTTGAGCGCCTTGCCGGCTCCGATGACCTCTCGCCCGTCATAATGGCCGCACTGGCTGCAGACATGGTGCGGGCGCTTCAGCTCGCCGCAATTCGAACACTCGTTATGCGCCTCGGTCGGCAGCGCCTGGTGGCTGCGACGCATGCCGCGCCGCGACGGCGAGGTCTTTCTCTTCGGAACGGCCATGGTACGCGCAACTCCAGACACTTGACCATGAGCGACGACGTCCCGACGCAGCGGGGCGCGGGTCGCCGGGCGGCGATGGCAAGGCCGGGCGAGTTAGCAGAGCCATCCGCGCCATGCAAGACGCGGGCGCTTGCGCGTCTTCACGCGCGGGCGCTTGCGCGTCGTCACGCGCGGGCGCTTGCGCGTCAGTCGTCGCGCGGAAGCGGGCGCAGCGCCGCGAACGGTCCGGACGGCCCCGACGGCGCCGCGTCGTCCTGCCCGGCGAGGGCGACGCCGGGTTGGCGCGGATACGGGTCAAGGCCGAGGGCGAGCTGCTCCGCCGCCGCTTCACCCAGGTCGATGACGCCGCCCACGATCGCGATCTCGTCCTCGCTCTGTGGATCGGGGTCGTCGCTGAGCCGCGCCTCGGGCACGAAGCGCACCCGGAACGCCTCGTCGAGCGCGGTCTCGAACGGCTCGAGGCTGATCACGCAATCCTGCACGATGCGCGCCTGCAACCGGCACTCGGCGGGCAGGCAGCCGCCGGTCGCGGCCGACAGGCGGAAGCGGCAGGACAGCGCCTCGATCGCCGGCAGGCCAAAGCGCGAGGCCAGCGCCGCGCGCTCGGCGGCACTCGCCTCGACGACGACCTCGGCGCCATGCGCGCCGACCGCCGAGACGGCGAACGGCCGGCTGAACTCCGGCCGGCCGATCTCGGGATGATCTCGATCCGGGCGGTCGCGGGCGCTCATGCGGGCGCCGGGCCGGCGACGGCTGCGCCTTTAGCGACGACCGGGGCGAACGTCGCCTGCCCGTCAAGCAGGCGCTGACCCTCGAGCTCGTGGTCACGCCGCAATATCAGTGCCGCCAAGGCCTGCGTCGCCCCAGGCGGCGTCGCCTCGCCGCGCCAGATGTTGCGCTCGAGTGCCGCCGCCAGCGCCGAGACGTCGCGCCGCTCGAGCGGCGCGTCATAGGCCTGCGCCCGTCCGTGCAGCGCCTCCCACATCTCGCGGTTGCGCTTGCCCACGGAAAGCTCGCTGACGCCCATTTCGCGCAGATTGAAGTCCATGTCGGAGAACATCGCGTCGAACAGCGCCTGCGCCAGCCGCCCGCCCGCCGGCCCGGCGGCGCTGAGGCGGCGGATCAGCAGCACCGCGTGCAAACCGACCAGGTCGAACCGGCCGTCGAGCGTGTCCGGCACCCCCAGCGTCTCGTAGAGGTAGGGGTCGCGGCCGCCGCGCACCGCCGCGCCATAGAGCTCGAACCCCGCCCGCTCGTCCGCCTTGCGGCGGAACAGTCCCAGCATGACCAGCCTCCCACGCCGTCCGGGCACCGAACTCTCACGCCGTCGGCTCGGCCGGAACACAAAATATTGACACGCCGCCGGCTGACGTGACACCCCACACGCCATCCGCAACCCCGCCGCTCGCAACAATCAGGACACCAGCCGCGTGCGACCTCTCAGCCAGCCCTCACGCGCCTGCCTGGCGCTGCTCTGCGCCGCCTTGGCGGGCTGCAGCCTCGTCGCGCCGACCAGGACGACGCGCGGCAACCTCGTCGATGCCGACGCGCTGAAGGAGCTGGTTCCTGGCACGTCCACCCGCGCCGACGCGACCGCCCTGCTCGGTTCGCCGACGGCGCACGCGACCTTCGACGACAACACCTGGATCTATATCGGGCAGGTCACCCGCACCCGCGTCGGCCAGCTTCCAGGCGTCGACAAGCAGCAGGTCGTGGTGCTCGATTTCGATCCGGGCGGCACGTTGCGGCACGAGCGACTGCTCGACAAGCACGACTCCTACGACGTGAGCATGGCCTCCGGCGCCACCCGCTCGCCAGGCAGCGAGGCCTCGTTCCTGCAGCAGCTTCTCGGCAATGTCGGGCGCTTCAGTCCTGGCGGCCTCGGCGTCGGCAACTCCGGCGGCGGCGGCATCGGCCCTGGCGGCGGGGTGGGCAGCAGCTCAGGGCAATAGGTCGAGGGCAGTCATCCCGGCTCCTGAGCTTATCTGCCCGTCTTAGCTGCCGGTCGGAAAATGGTCCCAGCCGGGCGGCATCTCGAGAACGCCGCCCGAAACGTCGCGCACGACGACCCCTGCCCCCTCGGCGAGCCGGCCGATCCTGGTCACCGAAACGTCGGAGGCGGCGCAGACGCGGCTGAGCGCCTGCGCTCGATGCGGCGACACCGCCAGCAGCAGCTCGTAATCGTCGCCGCCGGTCAGGCAAACGGTCAGACGCTGCGCGAGGCGCGCGGGCTCGGAGAGCGGCACCAGCGCCGCCTCGATGGTCGCGGCGAGGCCGCTCGCGCGGCACAGATGGCCACAATCCTGGATCAGCCCGTCAGAGACGTCCATGCCGGCCGAGGCGATGCCGGCGAGTGCCAGGCCAAGGCGCGGCCGCGGCAGGCGGTAGCGCTCGACGAGGTGTCCGCTCGGGTCATCGACGGCGCCGCGAAGCGCCAGCAACCCGAGCGCGCCGTCGCCGATGGTTCCGGTCACCCACAGCTCGTCGCCGGCGGCGGCGCCGGCGCGCCGCAACGCCTGGCCGGGGGCGACGTGGCCGAGCACGGTCGCCGACAGGCTGAGCGGCCCCGGCGTCGATACGGTGTCGCCGCCGAACAGGGCGATGTTGAAACGCGCCTGATCCTCGGCCAGGCCGCTCGCGAACTCGCCGACCCAGGCCTCCGGGGTGCGACGCGGTAGCGCGATCGTCAGCAGGTAGCCGAGCGGCGTCGCCGCCATCGCGGCGAGGTCGGAGAGGTTGCAACGCAGCAGCTTGCGGGCGATCAGCGCCGGCGGATCGTCGGGCAGGCAATGCACGCCGGCGACCATCGCGTCGGCCGACAGCACGAGTTCGCGCCCCGGCGGCGGCGCCAGCACGGCGGCGTCGTCGGCGAGATCAAGGCCGGCGGCGGCGGCGAGCGGCCGGAAATGCCGCGCAATCAGTCCGAACTCGCCCGCCGCCGCGCTCACGTGTCAGACCGGACGGGCGGCGTCGAACTCGCGCGGCCGCAGCCGGTGGGCGAGCCGGTCGAGCAGGCCGTTGGCGAGGCCCGGCTCCTCACCGGTGAAGAAGCCATGCGCGATGTCGAGATATTCGTTCAGGACCACGCGCGCCGGCGGCCCGTCGCGCATGGAAAGCTCCGCTCCGGCGGCGCGCAGCAGGGCGCGCAGCACCGGATCGAGCCGGCTGAGCGGCCACTCGGCGGGCAGCGCCTCGACCAGCATGACGTCGAGCGCCTGCTGCTGCTGCACCGCGGTGCGGACGATGCGGGTGAACAGCGGCACGTGCGCGTCCGGCACCCTGCCCTCCTCGTAGCCGCCGGTGCCAGGCAGCTCGCCGAGGCGGTGGCGGATGAACTGGTCGATCACCGCCTCGGGGTTCTCCGGCCCCTGCTCGCTCTGGAACAGCGCCTGCACGGCGCCGACCCGCGCCGCGGTGCGTGGCCGCACGGTGCGCTCGGGCTTGGGTCCACGCTTGCCGAACTGCGGCTTGGGCGTCGCCGCCGGCTGGTCGCTCACCGCGCACCTGCCAGCAGACGCCGCGCCGCCACCTGCCGCAGGCTCGCCACCGCCGCTTCGGCGCCCTTGTTGTGGCCGTCGGCCGCCGAGCGCGCCTCCGCCTGGGCCAGCGTGTCGACGGTCAGCAGCCCGGAGCCGAGGGCGAGCCCGTGCGCCAGCGCCACGTCCATCAGGCCCTGCATCGTGCTGGCGCAGATGAAGTCGTAGTGGTCGGTCTCCCCGCGCACGACGCAGCCGAGCGCCACGTAGCCGTCAAAGCGCCCGCCCACGTCAAGCGCGATGCGTATCGCCTGCGGAAGTTCGAAGGCGCCGGCGACGTCGATCACCTCAGTGTCGGCGCCCGCCTCATCGAGTATGCGCAACGCCCCGTCGCGCATGCCGTCGGCGACGGCGCGGTAATATGGCGCCCGAACCACCAATATGCGCGGCGCCGGCCCCGGCACCGCCGGCGCGCGGGCGAGCGGCGCGTCCGCGGTGCTCATCGCGCCGAGGCGCGGCTTGATGAGGGCGTCGAGGCGCGGCTTGATGAGGACGCTTCGGCGCGGCTTAATGAGGATGCGTCGGCGCGGCTTGATGAGGGCGCCTCGGCGCGGTCGGCAGCGGGCGCGGCGTCGATCGGCCGCTGCTCGACGATGCTGAGCCCGTAGCCCTCGACGCTGACCAGGGTGCGCGGCCGGTCGGACAGCAGCACCATCTCGCGCACGCCGAGATCGACCAGTATCTGGGCGCCGATGCCGTACTGGCGCAAGAAGCCGTCCGGCCGGTTCGGATCGTCGCCGAAGCCGCGCAGCCGCTCGGACAGCCCGGTCTTGGCCAGGTCGCGTATCACCACCACGACGCCGCGTCCGGCTGCCTCGATCATCCGCATCGCCCGCTTCAGCACCGAGGCGTGCGGCGCCCCGGCCATGTCGAGCATGAAATCGAGCGCGTGGACGCGGGTGAGCACCGGCTCGGGGCCGCTGATGTCGCCCTTGACAAGCACCATGTGCTCGGTCTCGTCGACGGTGCTGGCGTAGACGATCATTGTCCACGGCCCGCTCTCAAGATGCGTCACTTGCCGGCTCTCGACGCGCCGGACCAGCCGCTCCTTCTGCCGGCGGTAGCCGATCAGGTCGGCGATCGTGCCGAGCTTGAGGCCGTGATGCTGGGCGAAGCCGGCGAGGTCCGCCAGCCGGGCCATCGAGCCGTCCTCGTTCATCACCTCGCAGATCACCCCTGCCGGGTTGAGCCCGGCGAGGCGCGCGATGTCGACCGCCGCCTCGGTGTGGCCGGCGCGTATCAGCGTGCCGCCGTCGCGCGCGGCGAGCGGGAACACGTGGCCCGGCGTCACGATGTCGGCCGCCCTGGTCTCCGGGTTGACCGCAACCGCGATGGTGTGCGCCCGGTCATGCGCCGAGATCCCGGTGGTGATGCCGGTGCGCGCCTCGATCGAGACGGTGAACGCCGTCTGATGTCGCGAGCCGTTCGAGCGGGCCATCGGCGGCAGCCCGAGCTGCTCGACCCGCGCCCGGGTCATCGCGAGGCAGATGAGGCCGCGCGCGTGCCGCGCCATGAAGTTCACCGCCTCGGGTGTCGCGAACTGCGCCGGGATGACGAGGTCGCCCTCGTTCTCGCGGTCCTCGTCATCGACCAGGATGAACATCCGCCCGGCCTGCGCCTCGGCGACGATCTCGGCGATCGGGCTGATGTAGTCGTGCAGCGAGGCGCGCGCGATCCCGGCCAGCTTGGTCTCCATCAGGCGTGCTCCCCAGCGGTTCCGGCGATGCGAGCGGTATCGGCGAGCCGCGCCACGTAGCGCGCCAGCGTGTCGATCTCGATGTGCACCGCATCGCCCGCCGCCCGCAACCCGAGCGTCGTCGCGCCAGCCGTGTGCGGGATGATGTTGACCCCGAATACCCGCCCGGCGATCTCGTTCACCGTCAGCGACACGCCGTCGATCGCAACCGACCCCTTCTCGGCGACGAAGCGCGCGAGCCCGGCCGGCAGCTCGATGGTCAGGCGCAGCGATCCTGCCTCGCGCGCCACCGCCAGCACCCGGCCGAGGCCGTCAACGTGACCCGACACCAGGTGGCCGCCAAGCTCGTCGCCGACACGCAGCGGGCGCTCGAGATTGACCCGCGTGCCGAGCTTCCAGCCGCCGAGCGCGGTGCGGCTCAGCGTCTCGGTCGACACCTCGACGGCAAACCAGTCCTCGCCCAGCGCCGTCGCCGTCAGGCAGCAGCCGGAGCAGGCGATCGAGGCGCCGATGATCGCTGTGCTCCCCGTCTGCAGGAAGCCCTGCGGCGTCGCGATGGTGAGCCGCATGTCGGCGCCCTGCCCGATCGCCCGGCGCTCACGCACCGTCCCGAGGCCGCTCACGATGCCGGTGAACATTCATCCCTCCCGAAGCTGCTGACCATATCGTCGCCGAGAAGCTCCGTCCCGCGGCGCAGAAAACGCGGCATCGCGTCGATCGTCTCGATGCCGAGCGCCTGCACCGCCGCGTAGGCATCCTGCCCGAGCAGCGCCGGGGCGTGGAACCAGACGATCCGGTCGACGAGGCCGGCCCGCAGCAGCGATGCCGCCAGTTGCGCCCCGCCCTCGACCAGCACCGAGCCGATGCCGCGCTCGGCCAGCGCGCTGAGCGCGCCCAGCGGGTCGATGCCGATCTCGGCCCCGTCTACGGAGGATGGGCCTACTTCAAGGCAGACTACGCCGGCCGCCGCCAGCCCACGCCGGCGCTCCGCATCCGCGCCGTCGCGATGCAGCAGCCAGACCGGTACCTGCCGCGCCGTCGCCACCAGCCGTCCGGTCATCGAGGTGCGCAGGTGACTGTCGGCGACCACCCGCACGCTCGCCACGCGGTCGTAGCCGGGAATGCGGCAGGTCAGCTCCGGATTGTCGGCGAGCGCGGTGCGCACGCCCACCATCACCGCGTCGTGCTCCGCCCGCATCGCGTGCGCAC
>CAXTSD010000102.1:0-7743 GCA_964246775.1 uncultured Acetobacteraceae bacterium
TCCAGCGCCAGATCGGCGTGCCGCCGCCGCCCGGCCCGCTCGGCGTGCCGGCGCGCGGCTTGCGCCTGCCGAAAGACCGGGTCGAGGCGCTCGGCGAGGCGCTGACCGACAACCCGGACGTCGTCGCCGCCGGCTTCTCGCTCGAGGCGCAACGGCACGGCATCGACGTCGAGCGCTCGAACCTGCTGCCGCACGTGATGCTGACCGGCCGGCTGCAGCGCGCCGTCAATATCGACCTCGAGATGTTCAACCAGCGCGCCAACATCGCCGAGACGACGCTCGACATGAGCTTTCCGCTCTACCAGGGCGGCGGCGAATACGCGCGCATCCGGCAGGCCAAGGAGATGACCTACCGCCTGCAATACGTTCTCGACGACACCAAGCGGCAAGCGCAAGCGGCGACCGCGACCGCGTGGGACCTGCTGACCGCGTCGCGCACCCGCATCGCGGCCGAGCGCGCGGCGATCGCGGGCGACACGGTCGCCGTCGCCGGCCTGTCGCAGCAGCAGGCGGTCGGCGCGCGCACCCTGCTCGACGTGCTGATCGCCGAACAGGACCTGCTCACCGCAAACGTCGCCGAGGTCAGCGCCGAACGCGACGCGCTGGTGGCGAGCCTGCAGGTGCTGGCCGATACCGGGCGGCTCGACGCCGACGACCTCAGGCTGCCGGTCGCCGCCTACGACCCGACGCGGCATTATCGCGAGGTGAAGGACAAGTGGATCGGCGAGGGGACGCCGCATTGAAGGCGAATAGTCCAGGCGCTGGGCGGCTGGGCCAGATAAATGGGTTTTAAAGGCGACGCCCTTGATCGGAGTTGAGAGGCGAAGCCTTTGGCCTTGCTTCCTTTCGCTCCCGTCAAAATGCTAAGCAGTGGCTCCGCAAAGCCGAGGACCACACACGTGACCATCCGATTGCGCGACCGCCGCTGATGCGCGTCCTGATCACTGGCGCTGGCGGCCTGCTCGGCGGCGAGCTCGCGGGCGCGCTCGCGGCGCGTGGCCACGCCGTGATCGGCCTCGTCCACCGCACCCCGACGATCAGCCGCAATGACGGCGGCGCCGTCGCCACCACCGCCTGGTCCGGCGCGCTGCCGCAAGCCGGCGTCGTCACGCTCAAGGGCGACGTGCGCGACCGTGACCTCGCCCTTGACGAGGCGACGCGCGCCGCTCTGCCCGGCCTCGACCTGATCGTGCACTGCGCCGCGGTCACCGGCTTTGATCTGCACGCCGAAACCTACCGCACGGTCAACGAGGACGGCGCCGCCAACGTGGTCCGGCTCGCCGGCGCGACTGGTGCTGCGCTGCTGCACGTCAGCACCGCCTATGTCTGCGGCGAGCGCAGCGGCGCGGTGCTCGAGAGCGAGCTCGATTGCGGCCAGGCCTTCGCCAACGGCTACGAGGCGAGCAAGGCGGCGGCCGAGCGCCTGGTGCGCGAGGCGATGCGGGCCGGCCTGCGCGCCGCCATCGCCCGCCCCTCGATCATCGTCGGCCGCAGCGGCGACGGCGCGATCAACGCCTTCGACAACATGTATGCGTTCGTGCGCCTGGTCACCGGCGGCCACATACGCGTGCTGCCGGTCGATGCCGCCGCCAGCCTTGACCTGGTGCCGATCGACCACGTGATCGCCGGCCTGGTCGCGATGGTCGAGATCATGGCGAGCGACGCGCCGCCGGGGCAGGGCGTCGCCGGCCGCACGCTGCACCTGGTCTCCGGCAGCCCGGTCCGCCTCACCGCGATGCTGGAGCTCGGCCGCCTCTACCCGCAATTTCACCTGCCGGCGATCGTCGCCGTCGACGGCTTCAGCGCCGACGCCCTGCCGCCCGGCGAGTCGCGGCTGTTCCGCCAGTTCACCACGTTGTATGCCAACTACCTGCGGCGCGACCCGCGTTTCGACAGCAGCGAGGCGCGCCGGCTCGGCCTGGCCTGCCCGCCGATCGACGCGGCGTTCCTGCGCCGGCTGATCGATTACGGGCTGACGGCGGGCTACTTCAAAGGCATGCGGGCCGGCCGGCAGGCGAAGGGGTGAACCGACCCGAACCGCATCGGCGACGGCCGCCCGATGCCGAACGCGTTCGGACGAATGCTCTCGCCCGATAGGATGCCGCACCTTTTTGGAGGGTCGGCGGGTGGGTTGGGAGCAGACGATGAGGAATGAGCTTCAGCTAAAAAGAGAAGCCCTGATGTGGGCGCTCGACAATGACACTGTAAACAACTTAGTTACATATGCCGCAAGTGATCTTCAAATCGGGCAAGATGAGGTTTTAGCTCTCGTGCGGAGTCTATGCACACATCAGTATGTCCAAGTCTGTATTGAAAACAATACAACCGGCGTGACGAGATATCTGCACCCCAGTGAGATCACCCCAGCGCTTCTTTCGGCCGAGCTTTACGTTTGGATGACAAAAACGGAATGGACTATATCAGAACTTGAGGCGTTTGACAGGAATCCGAGATAAAATAGGACGCGGAGGACTTCGATTGGACCCGCGCCAAAGGCGATAAATCGTCGGACCGCGGCACTGGGATGTTCAGTATCCCGACGGCACACATGCCAACATCACTACCGAGGGCGAGATAGCTCACTAAGCAGGTCCGCTCGACGGCTGCCCGTCACCGCACCTGCGGATAGCGCTCCGCGAGCCCGCGTCGCTGCCCAAAGGCCCAGCGCGTACCGACCGAGAGATAGGCGAGGTTGGCGCCTAGGCCGCCCAACAACGCGACGCGGCGATCCGAGGTGATGACCACTCGGTTCAGCATGCGTATCCGGCCGCGCCGACAGAGGCGGGCGCACAGATCGGCCTCCTCCAGCACCGGCAGGCTCGCGTCGCAGCCGCCGACGGCAAGGAAGTCGGCGCGCCGGAAGAACATCGCCTGGTCGCCGAACAGCAGCCTGGCGCCGCGCAGGAACAGATGCGGGCGGAACAGCAGCGGCACGTACCAGAACTTGATCCAGTTGTGCAGGCTGGTGCCCCAGCGCGTCGTCTCCGGCCCGGCGAGCAGGGCGATGAAGCCGCCGAGCACCGTGCGCGGCTCGTCGAGCGCGCGCGCGAGCGCGCCGCCGGGGTGGTCCGCACCCAGCGTGTCGGCATGCAGTATCCAGACCCGCGCGGGGCCGGCGGCCGCCACGCCGCGGTTGATCTGCGCCGCCCGGCCGGGCGCGCTGTGCTCGATCACCCGCCAGCCGAGGCCGCGGGCGATCGCCGGCGAGCCGTCGGTGCTGCCGCCATCGACGCACAGGATCGCGGCCGGAGGCGGCTCGAGTGCGGCGAGGTTGCGGGCGAGCCGCTGCAGGGTCGAGGCCTCGTTCAGCATCGGCACCAGGATCGTGAGATCGCCCACCAGCTCGCTCATGCTCGGGGCCTATCTCCAATCAGCCGCGTTGACGCGGCCTGCCTGCCCTGGAACTGTCCGCCCCGCAACCAGGTCTTTTCGCCAAGGAGCCAGCCCCGGCATGCGCCGCCCAATGCCCGCCGATCCGGCCGCGCCCCGGTGAGCGCGCTCGATTTCGCCTGGCTGCCGGTCGCGCCGGACTGGCGCCTCGATCCGGCGGCGGACTGGCCGGCGCTCGCGGCGCTTGCCGGCGCCAGACTCGACCTGCTGGCGACCTCGAGGCTTGATCGCCTGCTGCAACGCCGCTTCGCGAGCCCGCCGGCGGGCGTTTCCGGCCAGCCGGTGCGCCTCGCCCTGCTCGGCTCCGGCACCGTCGGCCACCTCGCCGCCGGCATACGCGTCGCGGCGCTGCGCCGCTTCATGCACGTGAGCGTGCATGTCGGCGAATACGGCCAGTATGCGCAAGACCTGCTCGGCCGAGACCCGGCACTTGCCGCCTTCGCGCCGGACACGGTGCTGCTCAGCCTCGACGCGCGCCACCTCGCCGCCGGCGTGTCGCCGAACCTCGACGAGGCGGGCGTCGAGGCGTTGCTGCGCCAGCGTCTCGCCGGTCTTGCGCGCTGCTGGGCGGCGGCGCGGGTGCTTCGACGGTGATCCAGCAGACGGCGCTGCCGGTGCTGCCCAACCTGCTCGGCAACAACGAGCACGCCCTGCCCGGCTCGCCGGCCGGCTTCGTCTGGCGCTTCAACGCGGCGCTGCGCGCGGCCGCCGGGCGGGAGGGCGTGAGCCTGCTCGCCGTCGACGCGCAGGCGCTGCAGGACGGCGTGCGGGCCTGGCACAACCCGGTCGCCTGGCACAACGCGAAGCAGGAGGTGTCCGGCCGCGCGACCATGCTGTACGGCGACCTGGTCGCCCGGCTGCTGGCGGGGCTGCAGGGGCGCTCGGCCAAGGTGCTGGTGCTCGACCTCGACAACACGCTGTGGGGCGGCGTCGTCGGCGATGACGGGGTCGAGGGCATCGTGCTCGGCCAGGGCTCCGCCCTAGGCGAGGCGTTTGTCGCGGTGCAGGACTACGCCCGCCAGCTCGCCCGCCGCGGCGTCGTGCTCGCGGTCTGCTCGAAGAACGACGAGGCGAACGCCCTCGCACCGTTCGACAGCCACCCCGAGATGGTGCTGCGTCGCGACGACATCGCCTGCCTGATCGCCAACTGGGACGACAAGGCGCTCAACCTGCGACGCCTCGCCGCCAGCCTAAACCTCGGCCTCGACAGCCTGGTGCTGCTCGACGACAACCCGGTCGAACGGGCGCTGATCCGGCGCGAGCTGCCCGGCGTGCAGGTGCCGGAGGTCGACGACGATCCCGCAACGGTGCCGCAGCGGCTCGCCGACGCCGGCTACTTCGAGGCGGTCGGCGTCACCGCGGACGATCGCGCCCGCACCGCGCAGTATCGCCAGAACCGCGAGCGCGCGGCGGCGCAGGGCGCGGCGCGTGACGAGCAGGGCAGCGATCTGCCCGGCTACCTGCGCTCGCTCGACATGGTGCTGCACGCGTCGCCGTTCGACGAGGCCGGCCTCGCCCGCATCGTCCAGCTCGTCAACAAGACCAACCAGTTCAACCTGACCACCAGGCGCACGACGCCGGAGGCGATACGCGCGGTCATCGCCGATCCGCACGGCTTTGGCCTGCAGCTTCGCCTCGTCGACCGCTTCGGCGACAACGGCATCGTCGTGATCGTCGCCGGCCGCTTGTCGGAGGCGGGCGACGAGTGCGTGATCACCGACTGGCTGATGAGCTGCCGCGTGCTCGGGCGGCAGGTGGAGCAGGCGACGCTGCTGCTGGTCGCCGAGCGGGCCCGGCGCCTCGGCGCCGACACGCTGATCGGCGAGTATCGCGAGACCGGC
Source organism: uncultured Acetobacteraceae bacterium (assembly GCA_964246775.1). GTDB lineage: Bacteria > Pseudomonadota > Alphaproteobacteria > Acetobacterales > Acetobacteraceae > CAXMMR01. The sequence goes on from CAXTSD010000102.1 coordinate 5,232, forward strand.
AAGAACGGCATGGTGCGCACCCTGTATCCGAGCCTCGGCTTCGCGCCGACCGACACGCCGGACCGCTTCGCGCTGCGGCTCGACGCGATGAGGCAACCCGAACTGTTCATGCGCATCGAGGAGTCCCGCCGATGAGCGGCACGCTGGAGAGCTTCGCCGAGATCGTGCGCGAGACGCTCGGCGACCCGCAGATGGTGGTGACGCCGGAGACCAGCGCCGCCACCGTGCCCGGCTGGGACTCGGTCGCCATGGTCGACATGATCATGGCCGTCGAGGAGCGCTTCGCCATCCATCTCGGCTCACGCGACCTCGACCAGATCGCGAGCGTCGGCGACATGGTGGCGCTGATCGAGCGCAAGACGGGCAAGCCAGGCGAATGACAAGGCCAGGGCGCTGCCCTGGACCCGCCGGGGTCGAGCGACCCCGGACCCGCATCCGTTGGAGTCTCCGCGTGCAGCCTTGTTGTCTTGCGAAGCACTCAAGCCAGTCCACCTCGCACTCCGCACTCAAAGGTGAGACACCGGACTAAATAAATGGATTTTAAAGGCTCCGCCTTTAATCGCGTCCCCCTTGAAGATGGGGCAGACAGCCCTGGCCTTGCTTATCCTGGCCCTCACTTGCTCATTCCCCGAAAGCCCGCATTGCGCTATCCAGCAACCGGTGATCGGGGGCCGGGTTGGATCAGGACGCGTTCAGGGATCAGGCCTTCGTCGCGCGGCTCGGCAAGTTGCTGCCCATGCTCGGCTCGTCGCAGGCCGGCGAGGCGGACGCCGCGCGTACCAAGCTGCTCGAGCACCTGACCCAGCATCGCCTGTCGCTGAGCGACCTTGCCGACCGGCTGCGCGCGTCGGGCGCCGGGGCGACATCCGGGCGCGCCGCCGGCTTCGGCGACCCGCGGCCGGACCTGCAGCAGGCGCTCGAGGCGGTGCGGCTGGCCGAGAACCGCGCGCATCTGCTGGTGCGCCAGAACTCGGTGCTGCGCCGCAAGCTCGATCAGGTGGAGGGCGCCCGCCTGCGTCTCGCGGCGAGGCGCAGCCGCGCCTTGGTGCTCGGCCTGTCCGGCTACGCCTGCCTGGCCGGCTTCGCGCTGCTCGTCTTCACCGGCTGGCTGCCGCTGCAGGACGACGTGCGCCAGGTGCGGTCCGGCGGGCCGGTCACCGTGCAATACAGCTTCCCGGCGCCGAAGCTCGAGTCGGGCGGCGAGGCCGGCGAGCGCACGGCGACGGTGCTGGTGCAGGATCAGCCGGTGCATGCCGAGCCGAACCCCGGCTCCACGATACGCACCTACCTGCCGCGCGGCACCGCCGTCGTGGTGATGCGCATGGTGATGAGCGGCGGCCTCGAATGGTCGCAGGTGCGCAGCGAGGCCGGCTCCGGCTACATACCGTCGGTATCCATCACCCGCTGACGCCGCCCGGCGCGTCAGCCTCGGGCGCGCCGCGACGCCGTCTTCAGCTGGCCGCAGGCGGCGAGGATGTCCTGTCCGCGCGGCGTGCGCACCGGGGCGGCGAAGCCGGCCTGCATGACGATGCGGGAAAACCGCTCGAGCCCCGCCGCCGTGCTCGGCTCGTAGGCGCTGCCGGGCCAGGGGTTGAACGGGATCAGGTTCACCTTGGCGGGCAGGCCGGCGATCAGCCGGACCAGTTCGCGCGCGTCCGCCTCGCCGTCGTTGACGCCGCGCAGCATCACGTATTCGAAGGTGATACGTCGCGCGTTCGAGCTGCCTGGGTAGCGCCGGCACGCCGCCATCAGCTCGGCGATCGGGTATTTGCGGTTGAGCGGCACCAGCTCGTCGCGCAGCTCGTCGCGCACCGCGTGCAGCGAGACGGCGAGGTTGAGGCCGAGCTCCTCGCCGAGCCGATCCATCATCGGCACGACCCCCGAGGTCGAGAGCGTGATCCGTCGGCGCGACAGCGCGATGCCCTCGTGGTCCATGACGATGCGCATGGCGGCGGCGACGTTCTCGTAGTTGTACAGCGGCTCGCCCATGCCCATCAGCACGATGGTGGAGAGTAGGCGCGGGATGTCACCGTGCGGGCTTGGCCACTCGCCGAAACTGTCGCGCGCCGCCATGAACTGGCCGACGATCTCCGCCGCGCCGAGGTTGCGCGACAGCGCCTGGGTGCCGGTATGGCAGAACCGGCAGGACAGGGTGCAGCCGACCTGCGAGGACAGGCAGACGGCGCCGCGATCCTGCTGCCGGTCCGGAATGTAGACGGTCTCCGCCTCCTGCCCGTCGCGAAAGCGGAACAGGAACTTGCGGGTGCCGTCGGTGCTGGTCTGCACCGTCGCCGGCTCGGGCCGGCCGATGACGAAGTGCTCGGCAAGGCGGGTCCTGAGCGGCTTGGCGATGCTGCTCATCGCCGCGAACTCGGTCGCGCCCTGGTGGTAGATCCAGTGCCAGAGCTGCTTGGCGCGGAACGGCGCCTCGCCGATCTCCGCCAGCGCCTCGGCCAGCGCCTCGCGCGACAGGCCGACGAGGTCGCGCCGGCCGTCGGCGACAAGCGGGCCC
>CAXTSD010000103.1:0-7641 GCA_964246775.1 uncultured Acetobacteraceae bacterium
CGGCCGGCTCGATCCCTGACGCGATCGCGGCCGTCGCCGCCCTGCCCGGCGTCCGCCGCGCCCTGCTCGCCTTCCAGCGCGACTTCGCGCAATCGGCGGGCGCCGTGCTCGACGGCCGCGACATCGGCACCGTCATCTTCCCCGACGCGACGGTGAAGCTGTTCGTCACCGCCAGCCTCGAGGCGAGGGCGGAGCGCCGCCGACGTGAACTCGCCGGACGCGGCGTCACGCAGACGATCGACCAGGTGCGCGACGCGATGGCGGCGCGCGACGCCTCGGACGCGGCCCGCGACGCCTCGCCACTCAGGCCGGCAGAGGACGCGATCCTGCTCGACACCACAACCATGAGCGCCGAGCAGGCCTTCGACGCGGCCAAGACGTTTGTCGAGGCGCGCAGGCGCCAGGGCAAGTAGAGCGGCTTCAGCCCTCGCCCGAGACCGGCTCGTGGTAGGGGCAGTCGTTCACACGGACGCGAAAATCGGCCGAGTGCCGGTAAGTGTTCCGGCGTGCGCGGTTGATGTTGCCGAGCGGCCGGTGCGCGGCGATCCCGGTTCCAGACGCTGAAGCGTGTCCGCTCGTTGATGCGCTCGACGCCCGCCGGATCCCTGGCGTCCTGTCGAAAGCGGCGTTCAGCTGCGCAAACGTCGCCGACTCGTCAGCCTGCAACTGCTCAACATCGGGGCGGTAGCGCACCGGCGCGTCGATCATGGCGGGTTGCCTCTCTCCTGGAGTGTGGCTGCCGTGACGGCAGGTGCCGACGATCAGCCGGAAAGCGCGCTTAATCCGGCACCTGGTCCGGAGTTGCCGGCTCGACCTGGTCCTGGCGGTTCTGGGCGTGGCGATAGGCGGACAGCGCCTGATAGGTCTGCAGCCGCGCCCGCATCAGCGATCCCAGCGGGCGATGCGCCGCCAGCGTGTGCGCCGGCTGGAACGACAGCACCTCGTCGAAATAGGCCTGCCGCGCCGGGCTGTAGGCGTCCTGCGCCGGCACGCTGACGCGGGCGACGGCGATATACGGGCTTCGTTCCTCGGACCAGGGCACCGACGCGTCCTCGACCGGCATCGCGTCGAGGTCGGTGCAGAGCTGCACGCGTAACTCGAACGCGGCCGCATGCGCACGCATGTGATCGACCAGCGCGTGGCGGAACGCGTCGGGGTCGGCGCCAGTGTCAAGCGTGTGGTCCACCATGGCGAGCAGTTCGGGCGAGACGGGAAACAGGCCCATCTTCGCCACGTAGTCGCCGTAACGCAGCGCCGCCTGGCTGAAATAGGCGTCGGCCAACGGATTGCGCCTGGTGTGGCCGAAGAAGCCGAGCGTGGCGCTGTCGCCGCCGACGGCGTTGAGAGCGGCGTTGGTCACCCGCGACGTCGATGACACCGCCTGCTTGATGACTTCCGGCAGGCCAGTGCCCTTCTCAAGGCCCTTGATGGCGGTCAGGAACGTGGAGGCGTCCGATTGCGGAAAGGCCGGGCCGGTCGCGAACACGAAATCCTGCGTGGCGGCGCCGGCCTTCGCAATGTCATGACCCGGCAGCCTCGGGCCAGTCACGCCCAGCACCTTGATCGACACGCCGCGATGCGTGGACACGCTGTCGGACAGCTTTTCGCCAGGACCCTGGGCAAACCGCATGAGGACCGGGTAGCTGCGCGCCTCGGCGAACAGGCCCTGACGGAGAGGCTCGGACAGGTCGGGCAGCACGGCCAGCGTGCCCCTCAACAGACCCGTGCTCTTGGCGTGGGACGCGCGCACGGTCTGCCCGTCCCGCTCCGCCACCGTCCGGCTTTCACGGGTCATCGTGGCGATAATGGCGTCGATGACCTGTGCCTCGTCTTGCCCCACCGTCTCGACGTGGTCGCCATACCGCACGTAGCTGTTCGCATCCGCCATGATCGCTCTCCCTCGATCGGCCGACCAGTGGGTCGCACGCCGGCGCACTGTCCGCCACGGAACGCGCAAGGCGCGCTTTCCTGACCGGACAAACCGGATCGTGATCGCGTCAAGAGCCGGATAGGCAAGGCCCTGACCTGGCTGGATACGACGCCGGCGAGCCGAACGCGCGGCGGGCGCGACGATCGCGTCGTTCGAAGGCGGTCGGTGCTGGCACGAGCCTTGCTGAAACTGGCGTGACGCGGCCGAGAGCCGGCCGCTCCGTTTCGGCGCACCGCCCGACCTGCGCCATCGACCCTGACGGAGACGGCAAGCTGAGCGATCTTGACATGCAGACGCCGGGCCAGCATCGCGCCCGGTATTTCGAGCTGATGGACAGGGCCAAGGCTCGCGCCGGTTTACGCCCGATGCCGACACCGCCTCTCGGCGACGTGATCGGGCGGCAGAGCGTGCCGGCAGGCTGGTACGACTCGGTGTATCTTGCGCGCGGCCAGACGTTGCGGCTGATCGACGCCGATGGCGGCAACGGCGTCGCGCTGCTGCTGTGGAACGCGCGCGACGCAAGCGAGCGCCTGAACGTCGGCGACACCATGAAGCTGCAATGGACCGCCGCGATCACCGCCGGCCACCTGCTGCTGTCCGACATGGGCCGCGTGCTGACGTCGATCACCGCCAGCGATCCTGGCGCCCGGCTCGACCTGCTGGCCGGCGGCGGCGGCGACGGCCTGCGCAGCAACGAGTCCAACTTCCGGCTGATCGCCGCCAAGCACGGCCTGTCGGTGCGCGACGTGCCGCCATGCGTGACCCTGTTTGCCGACCTGCGGACCGACGACGACGGCCGCTTCGTCTGGGGAGGCAGCGCGCCGGCGGGGTCCGCGATCGACCTGCGCGCCGAGATGGACGTGCTGGTCGGCGTCTCGAACTGCCCACACCCGCTTGCGCCCCAGATCACGCCCCGGGCGACGGCAGAGATCATGCCGGGTGCGATCGAAATCGTGACTTGGCGCGCGCCGCCGCCGCCGCCCGACGACCCGTGCCGGACCGCCGGCGAGGAAGCGATCCGGGCGTTCGAAAACACCGCCGCCTACCTGGCCCAGCTCGGGGTCCCCCTATGAGCGAATTCGACGAGCGCATCCCCGCCCGCGCCGGCTGGTCGCGCGTGATCCGGGCGGGGCAGGTGCTGCGGATCACCGACCTCCACGGCCAGCAGGCGGTCGACGCGCTGTTCTACGCTAGGCCCGGCACCCACGAACGCTACTCGGCGCAACGCACGCTGGCCGCCCAGCGCTCGGCCTATGTCGGGCTCGGCACCGTGCTGCTCTCCAATCTCGGGCGCGCGCTGATGACGGTGGTCGCCGACGCCAGCGGGCGGCACGACACCTCGGCCGGCGCCTGCTCGTGCGAGGCCAACACCGTCCGCTTCGGCCACCAGACGCGCACCATGCACGCCTGCCGCGAGAACTTCCTGCTGGAACTGGCGAAATACGGCATGGACAAGCGCGACCTGGTCAGCAACGTCAACTTCTTCATGAACGTGCCGATCCGCCCCGACGGCGAGCTCGCAATCGTCGACGGCCTGTCCGCCCCCGGCGGCTTCGTCTCGCTGCGCGCCGAGATGGACGTGCTGGTCGCGCTGTCCAACTGCCCGCAGGTTAACAATCCCTGTAATGGCTTTGAGCCGACGGCGATACACGTCGCGTTGAGCCAGTGAAAGCAAGCGGTTCTTTTTCGAGAAAAAGAACCAAAAAGCTTTTGCTTGTTTATCCCGACTGACGAGCGGCCTTACGTGTTCGCAAAAGTCCTGGTCGCCAACCGAGGCGAGATCGCCGCGCGGGTGATCCGCACGCTGCGTCGCATGGGCATCGCCTCGGTCGCGGTCTACGCCGAGCCGGACCGGTTCACGATGCCGGTGCTGAACGCGGACGAGAGTGTCGCGATCGGCGGCGCGGCGCCCGCCGACAGCTATCTGCGCATCGGGCCCATCGTCGACGCGTGCCGCCGCACCGGGGCCGAAGCGGTGCACCCCGGCTACGGCTTCCTCAGCGAGCGGGCGGCGTTCGCCGAGGCGCTGGCCGAGGCCGGCATCGCGTTCATCGGGCCGACGCCCGCCCAACTGCGCGCCTTCGGCCTCAAGCACAGCGCGCGCGCTTTGGCCGAGGCGAACGGCGTGCCCTTGCTGCCCGGCACCGGCCTGCTCGACGACGCCGAGGCGGCGCTGCGCGAGGTAGGGCGGATCGGCTACCCGGTGATGCTGAAAAGCACCGCCGGCGGCGGCGGCATCGGCATGCGTCTGTGCCGCACGAGGGCGGAGCTGACCGACGCGTTCGCCGGCGTGGCGCGCCAGGGCGACGCCAGCTTCGGCGACGCGCGGCTCTACCTGGAGCGGTTCGTCGAGCCGGCGCGACATGTCGAGGTGCAGGTGTTCGGCGACGGGCGTGGCGGCGTGCGTGTGCTGGGCGAGCGTGACTGCTCGCTGCAACGCCGCAACCAGAAAGTGTTCGAGGAGACGCCGGCGCCGGCCCTGGCCGAGGCGACGCGCGCGGCGCTGCACGACGCCGCCTACCGGCTGGCCGCCGCGGTGTCGTACGCGTCGGCCGGCACGGTGGAGTTCATACTCGACGCACGAACGCAGGAGTTTTTCTTTCTCGAGGTCAATGCCCGCCTGCAGGTGGAGCACTGCGTCACCGAGGCGGTGACCGGCATCGACCTCGTGGAGTGGATGGTGCGGCAGGCGGCGGGCGGGTTCGTGCTGCCGGACGCGCCGAGACCGGTTGGGGCGCCAGTCGGGGCGGCAGTGGAGGCGCGCCTCTACGCCGAGACCGCCGCGAGCGGTCGCCCCAGCACCGGGCGGCTGACCGAGGTGTGGTTCCCCGACACCGTGCGCGTCGACGGCTGGATCGAGACCGGCGCCGAGGTGACCGCCCACTACGACCCGCTGCTCGCCAAGCTGATCGCGACGGGCGCCGACCGTGACGCCGCCTGGGCCGCGCTGTCCGCCGCGCTCGGCGCCACACGCATCGGCGGCATCGAGACCAACCTGTCCGACCTGATCGCCGTCGCCGATGATCCCCGCGTGCGTGCGGGCGACGTCACCACCGGCTTCCTCGGCGCCTTCGCCTACGATCCGCGCACGATCGACGTGCTGTCGCCCGGCATGCAATCGAGCATCCAGGAACTGCCCGGCCGGCTTGGCTTGTGGAGCGTCGGCATTCCGCCGAGCGGGCCGATGGACGAGCGGTCGCACCGGCTCGCCAATCGGATCGTCGGCAACGACCCGCAGGCGGCGGCGCTCGAAGTTACGCAGGCCGGCCCGACGCTGCGCTTTCACGGCGAGGCGCTGATCGCGCTCACCGGCGCCGTGATGCCGGCGACGCTCGATGCGGCGGCGGTGCCGATGCTGCGTGCGGTCCCGGTGCAAGCCGGGCAGGTGCTCAGCCTCGGCACGGCGAGCGGGCCCGGGCAGCGGTCGTATCTGGCCGTCCGCCACGGCTTCGATGTGCCGCGCGTGCTTGGCTCGCGGGCAACGTTCATGCTCGGCGGCTTCGGCGGCCACGCGACGGGAGCGCTCCGCACCGGCGACCTGCTGCGTGTCGCGCGATCCGGCGCCGTCGGCGAGCCGATGGCGAGCGTGCCCGAACCGCCGCCGCTGACCCACGACTGGACGCTCGAGGTGCTATACGGGCCGCATGGCGCCCCCGACTTCTTCGCGCCTGCCGACATCGACGACCTGTTCTCGGCGTCCTACGAGGTGCACTACAACTCGGCCCGCACCGGCGTGCGGCTGATCGGGCCGACCCCGCGCTGGGCCCGCCCCGATGGCGGCGAGGCGGGTCTGCATCCCTCGAACCTGCATGACAACGCCTACGCCGTCGGCGCCATCGATTTTACCGGCGACATGCCGATCCTGCTCGGCCCCGACGGCCCGAGCCTCGGCGGCTTCGTCTGCCCGGCCGTGGTGACAGACGCCGACCAGTGGAAACTTGGCCAGCTGCGTCCCGGCGACCGCGTCCGCTTCGCCCGCGCCGCATCGTTTAATGCGAAGCGCATGGAAGACGATCCGGTGCTGATGCGGCTCGATCTCGGCGAGCCGGTCACCGTCCGTCGGCAAGGCAGCCGCAACATCCTGGTCGAATTCGGCGCCCCGGCGCTCGAGATCGGCCTGCGCCTGCGCGCCCACCTGCTGATGCAGGCGCTTGCGGCCGACGGCACGCCCGGCATCATCGACGTCACACCCGGCATCCGCTCGCTGCAGATCCACCACGACCCGGCGGTGCTGCCGACCGCGCGCCTGCTCGATCGGTTGGCCGGCCTGTTGCGCAACGCCCCGGCACCCGAGACGGTCGCCGTCGACAGCCGCGTCGTGCACCTGCCGCTGTCGTGGGACGACGATCAGGCGAGGCTGGCGGCAACCCGCTACCGTGACGTCGTGCGACCGGACGCGCCGTGGTGCCCGTCCAACATCGAGTTCATCCGCCGCATCAACGGCCTGGCCAGCGAACAGGCGGTCGCCGACATCGTGTTCGGGGCCGAATATCTCGTGCTCGGCCTCGGCGACGTCTATCTCGGCGCCCCGGTCGCGACCCCGATCGACCCGCGCCACCGGCTGGTGACGACCAAGTACAACCCGGCCCGCACCTGGACGCCGGAGAACGCGGTCGGCATCGGCGGCGCCTATCTGTGCGTCTACGGCATGGAGGGCCCCGGCGGCTACCAGCTGGTCGGTCGCACGGTGCAGATGTGGAATACCTGGCGACGCACGCCCGCCTTTACCCGGCCGCATCTGCTGCGCTTCTTCGACCGCATCCGGTTCTTCCCGGTCAGCGCCGCCGAACTGATCGACGCGCGCGCCGCGTTCCCGCACGGCCGCTACGATGTCCGGATCGAGGCGGGAACGTTCGACCTCGCCGGCCAGCGTGCGCTGGAACGTCGCGAGGCGACCGGGATCGCCGCCGCCCGCGCCCGCCAGCAAGCGGCGTTCGCGGCCGAGCGGCGCGACTGGGCGGCACGCGGCCTCGACAGCTTCGTCGAGCCGGTCGGCGCGGCTCCTGTCGCCGCCGACGCGCTGCCGCCCGGCTGCGTTGCGCTCGCGTCGCCGGTGCCTGGCAGCCTGTGGAAGCTGCTGCTGGCGGTCGGCGATCCGGTCCGCGCCGGCGACACGGTCGCGATCGTCGAGTCGATGAAGATGGAGATGCGCCTCGTCGCCCCCTGCTCGGGCCGGCTGACCGCAATCGTCGTGCTGCCCGGCCGCGAGCTACGGGCGGGTCAGCGGGTTGCAGTGATCAGGAAGCAAGCCAGCGCGCCTAATTAATCAAAAGCTTTTTGGTTCTTTTTCTCGAAAAGAACCGCTTCCTTACTCTCCAGATAAGCCCGCCACCCACCAAGCGCGGTAATCTCCGGCGCGCCCGCAACGCCGGCCGCCTCGGCAAGAAAACCAAGACACGGCCCATCGGCCAGCTCGACCGTGCCGAAGCCGAGGGGCGCCGGAACGCCGGCGAGCAGCGCGCCGACCGCGCTCGTCGGCAACACCCAGACCTCGCCCTCGATGACGCCGCCGCCGTCGGCGCGCACCAGGCCGGGCCGGTCGCCCAGCGCGTGCAAGCGGTAGCCGGCGGCGGTTCGCGCCAGCCGGTGCAGCCGGCCGCCCAGGGCGCGCAGCTCGTTGTTCAACGGCAGGCCGGACATGTGCCCGCCGACGCAGAACAGCGCCGTCTCGCCCGGCCCCGCCGGGTCCGGCTCGGCCGCCGGCGCCAAGG
>CAXTSD010000104.1:0-7556 GCA_964246775.1 uncultured Acetobacteraceae bacterium
GCGCCGGGCGGCCCTCGGCGCAGGGCAGGCAGTGGCCGCAACTCGGCATGAACACCATCACCATCGGCTCGCCCGGCGCTATGTCGTCGACGCCCTCGCCCACCGCCTCGACCACGCAGGCCGCCTCGTGGCCGAGCGCCATCGGCAGCGGGCGCGGCCGGTCGCCGTTGATCACCGAGAGGTCGGAGTGGCAGAGCCCGGCCGCGGTGATGCGCACCAGCACCTCGCCGGGACCCGGCGGCGCCAGCTCGAGCGTCTCGATGCGCAGCGGCTTCGAGAGCGCATACGGCGTCGCGGCGCCGATCTCATGCAGCACCGCCGCCCTGATCCGCATGCCACCCTCCCCGCCTTGCTGGCCGATCTTGCACCCGGCGGGCGGCGAAGGGAAACTGCCGCAACGACAGGGCCCGGAGGTGCGTCACGTGTCAGCCGAAGCCCGCCCGGTTCCCGAGCATCGCCGCGACTATGCGCTGCTCGAGCGGATCACCACGCGCTGGAGCGACAACGATGCCTATCGTCACGTCAACAACGTCGTCTACTACTCGTTCTTCGACACCGCGGTGAACCGGATGCTGATCGCCTCCGGCCTGCTCGACATCGAGCATAGCGAGGCGATCGGCCTCGTCGTCGAGACGCGGTGCCACTTCTTCAGGCCGCTGAGCTTTCCAGGCGATGTCTGGTCCGGCCTGCGCGTCGCCCACCTCGGCCGCTCGTCCATACGCTACGAGATCGGACTGTTCGGCCCCGACGACGAGCCGGCGGCGGCGCAGGGCTATTTCCTGCATGTCCTCGTCGACCGCGCGAGCGGCAGACCGGTCGCCATGCCGGACGCGCACCGGCGCCATCTTGCGACGCTGATCGTCCCTATCGGAGACCGCCCGTGACAATCTGCCCGTGACAACATCCGCGACACCGTCCGGGAAGACCGGGTCCGCCGCCCTGCGCTTTCCGCATCCGACAGCCCCTGGCCCCGGCGAGACGATCGAGGTGGCGCCGGGCATCCTGTGGGTCAAGCTGGCGCTGCCGTTCCAGCTCGATCACGTCAACATCTATCTGATCGAGGACGGCGACGGCACCGCCGTCCTCGATACCGGCATCGGCAACGCGGCGACCGAGGCGACCTGGCAGGCGCTGCTCGACGGCCCGTTGCGCTCCCGCCCGCTCACCCGGGTGATCGCGACGCACCATCATCCGGATCACGTCGGCCTCGCCGGCTGGCTGTGCGACAGGTTCGACGTGCCTCTGCTGATGAGCAACACCGAGTATCTGACCGCGCTCAACCTGATCCTCAATCCGAGATCGCTGGACGACGAGCCATACCGCAGCTTCTACCTCGGCCACGGCCTTGACGCAGAGACGACGAACAAGCTGCTGACCAACGGCAACCGCTACCTGCGCATGATGACCGGCCTGCCGCGCAGTTTTCGCGCCATGGCCGCCGGCGACGCGCTGCGCATCGGCCACCGCCACTTCGACGTGCTCTCCGGCGGCGGCCACGCGCCGGAGCAGATCATGCTGTATTGCGAGGCCGAGCACCTGCTGATCGGCGCCGATCAGGTGCTGGCGCGTATCTCGCCCAACATCAGCGTGCTGGCGATGGAACCGGAGGGCGACCCGCTCGGGCGGTTCCTGCGCTCGCTTTCGGCGTTGCAGCGCGACCTGCCGGCGGACACGCTGGTGCTGCCTGGCCACGAGCGCCCGTTCTTCGGCCTCTCTCCCCGCATCGACGAGCTGCGCGGCCATCACAACGCGCGCTGCCAGGCGATCCTCGCCGCCTGCCGCGAGCGCGCCTACTCGGCGGCGGAACTGATCCCGGTGGTGTTCCGACGCCCGATCAGCGACCCGCACCAGATGGGCTTCGCCTTTGGCGAGGCGCTGGCGCATGTCAACCGGCTGCTGGAGACCGGCGAGCTGCGCGAGGTTGATGGGCGGTATCGCGCCGCTTAAGCAAGAAAGGCCTACTTTTTTGAAAAAAAGTAGCAAAAAACTTTTCTCGAAAAAGAACCGCTTACTTAAAACATTGCCTCGTCCATCCCCATTATCGCCGACTTGCCCGACTTGATGGCGGCGAGCAGGCCGCCTGCCTGCGGCAGCACGCGCTCCATGTAGAACCGCGCCGTCGTCAGCTTGGCGTCGTAGAAACCGGCGTCGCCGTTGGCCGACGGCCGCCTCTCGAGCGCGACGACCGCGGCGCGCGCCCACATGAAGCCGAGGGCGACGATGCCGAGCAGGCGCAGATAGTCGGAGGCGGCGGCGGCGGCCTCCTCTGGGTCGGCAAGCCCAGCCGACGCGACGTGCGCGCTCGCCAGTTGCAGCGCGCCAAAGGCGCGGCCGAGGCCGCGTATCATCTCGGCGAGCGCCGGATGCTCGCGGTGCTCCTCGATGAAGGCGCTGACCGGGTGGAAGAAGCTGCGCAGCAACCGGCCATTGCCCTGCGGCAGCTTGCGCCCGACGAGGTCGAGCGCCTGAATGCCGTTGGTGCCCTCGTAGATCATCGAGATACGGGCGTCGCGGACGAGCTGCTCCATGCCGTGGTCGAGCACGTAGCCGTGGCCGCCATAGACCTGCATGCCGATGCTGGTCGCCTCGAAGCCGAGATCGGTGAACAGCGACTTCACCACCGGGGTCATCAATGCGGTGAAGTCCGCCGCGCGGGCGCGCGCCTCGGGGTCGTTCGAGCGGTCCAGCTCGTCCAGTTCGCGCGCCACCCAGCCACTGAGCGCGCGGCAGCCCTCAATATAGGCGCGCATCGTCAGCAGCATGCGCCGCACGTCGGGATGCACGATGATCGGGTCTGCGGCGATCGGGTCGGCGACGCTGGGCGGCTGCTTGGCGCCGGCGAGGCTGCGGCCCTGAACGCGCTCGCGCGCATAGGCGACGGCGCTCTGGTAGCTGGTCTCCGCCGCACCCAGCCCCTGGATGCCGACCGAGAGCCGCTCGCTGTTCATCATCGTGAACATCGCCGACAGGCCCTTGTTCAGCGTGCCGACCAGCCAGCCCGTCGCGTCCTCGAAGCTGAGCTGGCAGGTCGCCGAGGCCTTGATGCCCATCTTGTGCTCGATGGCGGTGCACAGCACGCCGTTTCGCGCCCCAGGGCCGCCCTCGGCGTCGGGCAGGAACTTCGGCACCAGGAACATGCTGATGCCCTTCACCCCGGCGGGCGCGCCCGGCACCCGTGCGAGCACCAGGTGGATGATGTTGTCGGTCAGGTCGTGCTCGCCGGCGGAGATGAAGATCTTCGAGCCGCTGATGCGGTAGCTGCCATCCTGCTGCGGCACCGCGCGGGTGCGCAGCAAGCCGAGATCGGTGCCGCAATGCGCCTCGGTCAGGCACATCGTTCCGGACCAGGAGCCATCGACCATCTTCGGCAGGAAAAGCTCTTTCAGCTCGTCCGAGGCGTGGTCGGCGATCGCCTGGTAGGCGCCGTGCGTGAGGCCGGGATACAGGCTGAACGACAGGCCGGTGGCGCAGATCATCTCCTCGACCAGCTTGTTGACGCTCTCCGGCAGGCCCTGGCCGCCATAGCGCGGATCGGCGGCGATCGACGTCCAGCCGCCGGCGCGGAACTGGTCGTAGGCGGCCTTGAAGCCGGGCGGCGTGCGCACGACGCCGTTCTCGAGCCGGCAGCCGACCTCGTCGCCTGGCGCGTTGATCGGAAGCAACACCGACTCGGCGAACTTGCCGGCCTCCTCGAGGATGCTGTCCATCAGCTCGGGCGACACGTCCTCCATGCCGCGCAGGCGGGCGAGCGACGCGCTGTCGTGCAATTCGTGCAGTACGAAACGCATGTCGCGTAGCGGTGCCTTGTAGGTCTGCATCGGGTTGGTCCTTCTGAAGGAAGCAAGGCCTACTTTTTTGAAAAAAAGTAGCAAAAAACTTTTGCTTAACTAATAAAAGCTTTTTGGTTCTTTTTCTCGAAAAAGAACCGCTTCCTTAGTTACGCAACGGCTTACCAGTCTCGATGGTGTGCTCGATGCGCGCCAGCGTGCCGGCGCTGCGGATCAGCCGCAGGAACACGCGGCGCTCGACGTCGAGCAGCGCCTGCTCGCTCACCGTATCGATGATGTCGGTGTCGCCGCCGGACAGCAGCTCGGCCAGCCCGTCGGCGACGACGAGGTCGTGCTCGGTCGCGAGGCCCCGGGCGAAGAAGCCTCGCGCCGCGGCGTTGAGGGCGGCGCGGCCGGACGGTCCGGGCAGCACGTAGTCGGGCGGCGCCGGCGGCGTGTAGCCCTCGACCAGCGCCAGCGCGCGGCGCTTCGCGTCGGCGAGCAGCCGAACGCGGTTCATCGTTATGCCGTCGGTCGGGCGCAGGAATTTCCTGTCGATCGCGTCGTGCGCGGATTTCGACACCTCGGCGACGCTCACCGCCTCGAACACCTTGACCGGCGCCGGCATCGGGCCGCGCGGCAGCTTCGCGTCAGCGCGCCAGCGCGCCAGCATCTCGCCGCTGCCGCCCCAGCCAGGCACCAGGCCGACGCCGCATTCGACCAGGCCGAGATAGGTCTCCGCGTGCGCCTGCACCGCATCCGCATGCAGCACGATCTCGCAGCCGCCGCCTAGCGCCATGCCGGCGGGTGCGGCGACGACCGGGAACGGCGCGTATTTCAGCGCTTTCAGCGTACGCTGCCCGGCGGCGACCAGCGTGTCGATCTCGCCCCAGGCGGCGATGTTGGCGGCGAACAAAGCAAGGCCGATATTGGCGCCGAGCGAGAAATTGTCGGCGTCGGTATAGATCACCAGGGCGGCGAAACGCTGACGGACCGTCTCGATCGTCTTGCCAAGCAGCTCGAGCGTATGGTCGTCCAGCGTGTTGCTCTTCGAGGTGAACTCTAAGCAGGCGACGCCGTCGCCGATGTCCCACAGCGAGGCCGAGGCGTTGCGCAGCACCGGCTTGGCGCCACGCTTCACATCCTCGAGCAGCAGCACGCCGGGGGCGCGGACCAGATCGTGATACCGGCCGTCGGTGCCGAGATACTGCCGCCGCCCGGCCTCGACGCGGTAGAACGTCCTGCCGGCCGCGTTCGCCAGCAGCGCCGGCACCGCCACGCCTTGCGCGGCGAGGCGCTCGGCGAGCCAATCGGGCCCGAGCCGGTCGGCGAGCTCGAACGGGCCGAACGTCCAGGCGTAGCCAAGCCGCATCGCCTCGTCGATGTCGGCGATGCTCGCCGCCGCCTCCGGCACCAGCGACGCCGCGTAGGCGATCGTCTGGCCCAGCACGTCAAATGCGTAGCGGCCGACCTTGCCGGGAGCGGACAGCAGCGCCCGCAGATCCTTGCCGGCGGCACGTATCTCGGGGAAGTCGACGCGCTGTTCGGGACGGTACTCGCCGGTCTGCAGATCGATCGCGACCTTGCTCCGCTTGCCGCCCTCGCCGCGGTCGAGCCGGTAGAAACCGCCGCGACCTTTCCGCCCGGTCAGACCTTTCGCGATCATCTGGCCGATCAGCGGCACGTCACGGTCGACGTCGTGAAAGGCGTCGCCCGCCGGCAGCGCGCGGCGCAGCGAGGCGTTGATCTGCGGGCCGAGGTCGATGCCGACCAGATCGAGCAAGCCGAACACGCCGGTCTTCGGCACGCCCATCGGCCGGCTCAGGATCGCATCCGCCTCCTCGACCGTCAGCCCCTGGTCGATCGCCGAGACCAGCGCCCGCTGCATCCAGTAGATGCCGAGGCGGTTGGCGATGAAGCCCGGGCTGTCGTTGCAGTGCACCACCGACTTGCCGAGCGAGATCTCGGCGAACTGCACGATCGCCTCGACCAGCGCTGGCGAGGTCTCGCGCCCGCTGACGATTTCGAGCAGGCGCATGTAGCGCGGCGGGTTGAAGAAATGCGTGATCAGGAAGTCGCGCCGGAACGCCTCGCTCATCCCCTCGGTCAGCGTCTCGAGCGGGATCGTCGAGGTGTTGGAACTGATCGCCGAGCCGGGACGGCGTATCGCATCGAGCCTGCTATACAACGCCTGCTTCACATCGGCGCGCTCAAGCACCGCCTCGACGATCCAGTCGCAATCGGCGAGCGTCTCGAGGTCGTCCTCGACATTGCCGGTGGCAACCAGGGCCGCCGCCCGCTGATGCATGAACGCTGCCGGCTCGACCTTGAGCAGCCGGGCGACCGCCGCCTCGGCCAGCGCGCTGCGGTTGTTGGCACCCGGCGGCACAATGTCGAGCAGCACCACCGGCACGCCGGCATTGGCGACCTGGGCGGCGATGCCGGCGCCCATCGTGCCGGCGCCGATGACCCCGACCTTGCGTATCGCCGCCGGCTGGCTGTCCGGCATCAGACGCGCTCCAGCACGGTCGCGATGCCCTGGCCGCCGCCGATGCACTGCGTCGCCAGCGCGTAGCGGCCGCCGCCGCGCGCCAGCAGCGACGCCGCCTTGCCGGTGATGCGGGCACCGGTGGCGCCGAGCGGGTGGCCGAGCGCGATCGCGCCGCCATCGATGTTCAGCGTCTCGTCGCGCACGCCAAGCTCGCGCGCGCAGGCGAGCGCCTGGCTGGCGAACGCCTCGTTCAGCTCGACGACGTCGATCGCGCCCATCTCGAGCCCGGCACGCGCCAGCGCCTTTTTCGTCGCCGCGACCGGACCGATGCCCATGACCTCGGGCGCGCAGCCTGCCACCGCGACCGATTTTATGCGCGCAAGCGGCGTCAGGGAGTGCTTGTCCGCATAGGCCTCGCTGCAAACCAGCACCGCCGAGGCGCCATCGGTCAGCGGCGAGGCGGTGCCGGCGGTCACCGTGCCCTCCTTGCTGAACGCCGGCTTCAGCCCGGCCAGGCCCTCGGCGGTGGTGTCCGGCCGGATGCAGCCATCCTCGCCCACCGTGCCACCCTTGCCGGTGATGGCGACGATCTCCTCGGCCAACCGCCCCTCGGCGCGCGCGGCCGCGGCGCGCTGGTGGCTGCGCACCGCAAACGCCTCCTGCTCGGCGCGCGGTATCTGCCATTGGCGGGCGACATTCTCGGCGGTGTCGCCCATGCCGATATAGGCGGCGGTCGTCTTCTGCAATTCGGTGTTCATCAGCGGGTTATAGCCGCCCATAGGCACCCGGCTCATGCTCTCGATGCCGGCGCAGATGTAGACGTCGCCGGCGCCCATCGCGATCTGCCCGGCGGCGATGTGGATCGACTGCATCGACGAGCCGCAAAACCGGTTGACGGTGACGCCGCCGACGCTCTGCGGCAGCCCGGCGAGCAGGCCGATCATGCGCGCCACGTTCAGCCCCTGCTCGGCCTCTGGAAACGCGCAGCCGATGATCAGGTCCTCGATGTCCTCAGGCGGCACGCCGCTGCGCTCAACCAGCGCACGCACCACCTGCGCCGCCAGATCGTCCGGGCGGACGCGGGTAAGAGCGCCCTTGCCGGCAAACTGGAACGGTGAGCGGGCGTAGCCGACGATGACGGCACTGGACATTGGGTCGCTCCTGTGAGGCGCAGCCGGGTAAGTCGTGGCAAGGCCAAGCCCAGGCAAGGCTAAGGCAGGCAGGCAAGGGGCGCGGGGGGGGCGGGGGGGCCCCCGGGGGGGGGGCCCCGCCCCCCCCGCCCTCCGTTATAGAGAGGG
>CAXTSD010000105.1:0-3022 GCA_964246775.1 uncultured Acetobacteraceae bacterium
ACCCGCCGGCGCCGCCACCCCGGTCACGAACGAAGCGCCGACCGCCTTTGCTTGATGGCCAATTAAGGCAAGGCAAGGCAAAGGGCCTTGCCCCTTGACCCCATCAAAGGCGAAGCCTTTGAAATCCTGATAATAAATAAATGGGGTCTGGGGTCCACTGACCCCAGCGTCGGGTCCCATCGCACTTGTGCGATGGGTGCCCGGTCGAGGGCAGAGCCCTCGCCTTGCTTCTTACTTCCGCCTACAACTCGCCGCGCGCGGCGAGGGTCTTGATGCGATCGGCGGTGCGCATGGCGATTGCGGTGATGGTGAGCGAGGGGTTGACGCCGCCGACGGTCGGGAACACCGAGCCGTCGCAGACCCACAGATTCGGGATGTCCCAGCTCCTGCAGTCGGCGTCGACGACGCTCGTCCGCCGGTCGTCGCCCATGCGCGCGGTGCCGCCGAGATGGTTGGTGTCGTTCTCCTGGCGGAAGATGTCGCCGGCGCCGACCGCCTCTAGGCTGGTCTGCATCTGGCCGAGCGCGTGCTGGATCAGCGCCTTGTCGTTGTCCCCCCAGCTATAGGTGACGCGGGCGACGCGCAGGCCGTACTGGTCGGTGTCGTCGGCGAGCGTCACCCGGTTGCGCTCGTTTGGCAGCATCTCGCCGACCATCTTGAGCCCGACCTGGTGGTTGTACTTCTCCATCTCGTCAATCAGCGCCTGGCCCCACAGGCCGCGCGAGCCGGTCTGCACCGTCACCCACTCGACCGGCAGCGGGCCCTGCGCCATCCAGCAATAGCCGCCGGAGAAGTCCTTGCGGTCGTCGTAGTTCCAGTGCTCGGTGATCGACAGCGAGGGCGGACCCTTGTTCCACCGCACCTCCTGGCGCATCGTGCCAAACACCGCCTGGTTTGATTGCGTCATCAGGTTCTTGCCGACCAGACCGGAGCTGTTGGCGAGGCCGTCAGGATAGCGGTCGGTCGCCGAGGCGAGCAGCAGCCGCGGCGTCTCCACCGCGTAGCCGGCGACGACGACGTTGCGGGCGCGCTGGAAGCGCCATTTCCCCTCGCGCCTATAATGCACGCCCGTGGCGCGGCCGTTGTCGTCGACCTCGATGCGCCCGACCATCGCGAGGTCGCGTATCTCGGCCCCTGCCTTGACCGCGCGCGGCACGAAGGTCACCAGCTGGCTCTGCTTCGCGTTGGTCGAGCAGCCGAACCGGCAGTAGCCGCGATAGACGCAAGGCGGGCTCTGTCCGCGCGGCGCCGAGACGGTGGCGAGCGGCGTCGGCGTCCAGCGTATGCCCATCGCCTCGGCGCCGCGGGCGAGCAGTTCGGCGGCACCGTTCAGCTCGTGCGCGCGGTACGGGTAGCGCGGCCGCTTCGGCCCCCAGGGATAGCTTACCGGGCCGGAAATTTTCAGCGCCTGCTCGGCGCGGCCGTACCAGTCCCACATCTCGCGCCAGTCAAGCGGCCAGTCGGCGCCGTAGCCTAGGCGCGAGCGCGACTTGAACCACTCGGGGCGGAAGCGCAGCGACACCATGGCGAAGTGCACGGTGCTGCCGCCGACCGCCTTGCCGCTGTTCTTGCCGCCCATCACCATCGGGTTGTCGCCGTCGACGACGCGGGTGTCGGTCCAATAGAGCTTGTTCTGCTCCTGCTCGTCGGAGGCGAACTCCTCGAGCGGGCGGAACCAGGGTCCGGCGTCGAAGCCGACCACCGAAAAGCCGCCCTCTGCCAGCCCGGCGATCAGCGGCGCGCCGCCGGCGCCGGTGCCGACCACCACGAAATCGACCGTCTCATCGTCGCTGAACTGCCGCATCGGCATCCAGCCGCCTTCCTTGTGCACATCTGGCGCCCGGCCATGCGCGCCGCGCGGAGCGGCGAACGGGTCGCCGATCGGGCCGGATAACCCGTCCGAGAGCCTAGCTGACACGACCGTTATCCTTGCGCGCCTGCGCCGCCTCGCCGGGATGCGCTTCGGCCGCCTCCCAGGGGTCGCGGCGGTCAAGCTGCATGCGCACGTAGCCGCGTGGGCTGGCCGGGCCGCCAAAGCCGATCTCGTTCCAGGCGATCGGGTGCGCGTAGTAGGCGTGCGTGATGTCGGCGAGCACGCGGTGCTCGAAGAACGGCTTGCATGGCATGCCGCCCCAGGCCTCGGACGTGAGCTCGCCCCGCTGCATCCTGGCGAGCAGCGCATCCTGCTGCTCGGCCGGCAGGGTGTGAAAGCGGCCGCCCTGCGCCTCTGCCTCGTGGTCGAGGGCGGCGAGGCCCTGACGCCAGGCCTGCCCCTGCTCGGGCAGCGAGGCGTAGCGGTAGCCATCCTCGTGCTTCTCGGTGATTTTCGCATCGACATGGGCGGCGAGCGGTATGGTCGGTCCGCCGGCGGGCTGCGGCATGACGCGGGCGCAGACCGCCTGCAGCGTCTGCCACTCCGCCTGGCTGAAGAAGCGCGGCTCGCGCGGCACGTTGAGGCGGGCTTCGATGACCTTGCGGGTGATCTCGTTCCACGACGGCGACCACTGCTTGCTCATCACGTCGTAGCCGGGATAGCGCGACGACTCCCGCTCGGTCGGGCTGCGCTCAGTCATCGGGGTGGTCCTCCAGCAATCCGAGTGCGGCGAGGCCGGCCATCGCGAGGCCGGTGAAGCTCGGCGGCGCCGGCACCGGCGGCCCGTTCAGCAGGTTCTGGCTCCAGTTGCGCCAGCCGCCCATCTGCCGCGCCACGCCGCGCAGATGGAACGCGCTCCCGACATAGCCGAGCAGGGCGGTGAGCCGTAGCGCCTGGCGCACCCAGGGCCGGCGCTGACCGCTGCGGCCGAAGGCGGCGACCCCGAGTGCTGCCGCGGCGAGCGGCGGCAGCGTTACCGGCGCGTACATCAAAGGGTTCTGATAGGCGCCGCGGAAGTGCAGCAGCCCCGCCTCGCCCATGGTGCCGAGCAGCCCGACGCTGGTCGCCGCCCCGACGACCCGGCCGGCGGACAGCCCGCCGATGGTCGGCGAGCGGCCAGGCGTCGTGTCGCGCACCCGCTCGCCGAGG
>CAXTSD010000105.1:3032-7554 GCA_964246775.1 uncultured Acetobacteraceae bacterium
CCCTCGCGCCCGACAAGGGGCGCGCCGCCGGCGCGCCGAGCGGCGCCGCGTAGAACAGGTTCTGCCAGGTGAGCCCGCCGGGCCGGCTCGCAACGTTGTAGACGTGGAACGCGGTGCCGACGAACCCGGTCGCCGCGGCCAGCAGGTAGACGCCGTCGCGCAGCCGGTGCGCGACCGGGCGGCTGTCGGCGTTGCCATGGGCGCTGATCGCGAGCGACAGGCTCGCCGTCACCAGCGGCGTGATCATCGCCTTGTTGTGGAACTGGCCGCGATAGTGCTCGACCGCGCTGTCCGCCAGCACCGAGGCGGCGAGCACGCCGGCGGCGCGGTTCAGCCGACGCGCCGCCCGGACCGCCGCCGATGGGTCAAGCCGCCGCGGCGCCTCCGACAGCACTGGCGGCAGCACTGGCGGCAGCAGCGCGACCTTGGCGGATAACGCCCGGCGTGAGGCCGGCTGGCGGGTCAGCGCCAGGCTGGCGAGCCCGAGCAGGGCGATGCCAGAGGTGGCGACTGCGGTCGCGTTGCGGCTCATCTCACTCCTTCGGGCCGACGGCGAAGCGCTCGGCGTCCTGCTGCTTGAAGGCGAGGCCGAGGCCCGGCGCGTCGTCCTGCGGCGTGATCGCGCCGGCTTTCGGTTGCGGCGCGCCGTCGAACAGCATCCTCTCGATGCGGACGTGGTCGTGGAACCACTCGCAATGACGAAAGCGCGGCGCCGCGCAGCCGAGGTGGCGGTGCAGCGCCGGCGCGCAATGCGCCGACAGGTCGATGTGGAACGCGTCCGACAGCGCGGCCGCGAGCAGGAAGCCGGTGACGCCGCCGCACCGCGTCGCGTCGGCCTGCAGCACGTCGACCGCCTGCGCCTCGAGCATGCGGCGGAAATAGTCCGGCTGGTAGCCGTATTCGCCGGCCGCAACCTCCATCGGCGACGGCACGTGGTCGCGCACCCGGCGCAGTCCGGGCAGGTCGTCCGACGAGACCGGCTCCTCGAACCAGGCCACGTCCTGCTCGGCGAACAGGCGGGCGAGGTGCAACGCCTGCTTGACGCTGCAGGCGCCGTTGGCGTCGACGAACAGGCTGGCCGAGCCGATCGCCGCCTTCGCCGCCGCCACCCGCGCCGGGTCGCGCTCCGGCTCGCTGCCGATCTTCATCTTCACCCAGCGGCAGCCGTCGCGCTCGACCCAGCCGGCGAGCTGCTCGGCGAGCCGGTTGTCGTCGTAGCTGGTGAAGCCGCCGCTGCCATAGATCGCCACCGCGTCGCGGAACCGGCCGAGCAGGCTTGCGAGCGGCAGCCCGAGCAGCTTCGCTTTCAGGTCCCACAGCGCGGTGTCGACGGCGGAGATTGCGCAGGCGGCGAGCCCGTCGCGGCCGAGGTTGCGCACCGCGTTCTGCATCGCCCGCGAGGCGCGCGGCGGGTCCATCGCGTCGACGCCCTCGATCACGCCGGCAAGCGTGCCGTTGATCAGCGTCGCGACCGAGCGGTCGGCATAGCTGTAGCCGAGCCCCTGCTCGCCGCCGGCTTCGACGTGCACGACGACGAGCGTGGTTGAGGTCCACGCCGCCGTGCCATCGGCTTCCGGCGCGTCCGTCGGGATGGTGTAGGCCCGCGCCCGCGCGGTCGCGCAGAGCGCCGGGCCGGCCGGCATCTTGCGTGCCAAGGCTCAGTGCTTGCCGGGCAGCACGCCGGCGAGGACCTCCTTGGCGCTGTTCTTCAGCACGCTGCCGAGCTCGGGTTCGCTGCCCATCATGGTGAGGAAGTTCTTCGCGTCCTTGAAGGTGATGTGCGGCGGCAGCGGCGGTACGTTCGGGTCGGCATAGATGTTCATGATCACCGGCCGGTCGGCCGCCAGCGCCTCGTCCCAGGCGGCGCCGATACGGTCGGGATGGCGCACCACGATGCCCTTGAGGCCGAGCAGCTCGGCGTATTTGTCGTAGGCGAAGTCCGGGATCGCCTGCGTCGATTCCGTCTTGCCGGCGCCGAGCTGCACCCGCTCCTCCCAGGTCACCTGGTTGAGGTCCTGGTTGTTCAGCACCATGACGATCAGCTTCGGGTTCGACCACTCCTTCCAGTATTTGGAGATCGTGATCATCACGTTCAGCCCGTTCATCTGCATCGCGCCGTCACCGATGAAGGCGATCACCACGCGCTCCGGGAACGCCATCTTGGCCGCGAGCGCATAGGGCGTCGCGGCACCCAACGAGGCGAGGCTGCCGGAGAGCGAGCCCTTCATGCCGCGCCGCATCTTGATGTCGCGCCCGTACCAGTTGGCGACCGAGCCGCTGTCGCCGGTCATGATGCAGTTCTCCGGCAGGCGCTTTGACGCCTCCCAGAAGATGCGCTGCGGGTTGATCGGGCTGGCCGACTGCATCGCGCGGTCCTCGAGCGTCTCCCACCAGGCGGCGACCCCCTTCTCGATGCCGCGCCGCCAGCCGTCGGCCGGCTTCTGCTCGAGCAGCGGCAGCAGGGCGGACAGCGTCACCGCGCTGTCGCCGACCATGTTGATCTCCATCGGGTAGCGCAGGCTGAGCATCGCGCCGTCGATGTCGATCTGCACGCCGCGGGCGCTGCCTGGCTTCGGCAGGAACTCGCTGTAAGGGAACGACGAGCCGACCATCAGCAGCGTGTCGCAGTCCTGCATCAGGTCCCAGGACGGCTTGGTGCCGAGCAGGCCAAGGCCGCCGGTGACCCAGGGCAGCGTGTCCGGCAGCGCCGCCTTGCCGAGCAGCGCCTTGGCGACGCCCGCCTGCAGCTTGTCGGCGACCGCGATCACCTCGTCGGTCGCGTCAAGCGCGCCGGCGCCGACCAGTATCGCGACCTTCTTGCCGGCGTTCAGCACGTCCGCCGCCTGCTTCAGCAACTCCGCGGCGGGCAGCTTGGCGGGGCCGGCGTAGCCGACGCCGGTATGGGTGGTGCCGTGCACCAGCGGCGGGTCCTTGTAGGCCAGCTCCTGCAGGTCGTTCGGGATGATCACGCAGGTGACCGAGCGGCGGTTCGCCGCGATGCGCACCGCGCGGTCGATGCAGTGGCGCACCTGCTCGGGCAACGTCGCGGTGACGACGTATTCGCTGGCGACGTCCTTGAACAGCGATTGCAGGTCGACCTCCTGCTGGTAGTTCGAGCCGATGGCGGTGCGCGCCTGCTGGCCGACGATCGCGACCACCGGCACGTGGTCCATCTTCGCGTCGTACAGCCCGTTCAGCAGATGGATGGCGCCGGGGCCGGAGGTCGCGTAGCAGAGCCCGACCTGCCCGGTGAACTTCGCGTGCGCGGATGCCATGAACGCCGCCATCTCCTCGTGGCGCACCTGCACATAGGCCATCGTCGCGCTGGCGCGCTCGAGTGCCAGATCAAGCCCGCCGACGCCGTCGCCTGGATAGCCGTAGACGCGCTTCAGGCCCCACTCGTTCAAGCGATGCCAAACGAAGTCGCTGACGGTCATGCTCATCGCCATCTCCACCCGCGCTCGAGGCCCGGCTCGTCGCCGACCTCGCGGCAGTTTACGCCACACGTCGCGCGACGTTGCCCGCCGGCGGCCGGCGATCGCAGAAGCTCGGTCACGCCTGCGCGAACATCCGGCGCCAGGGCTCGCCGAACGGTGTTGCACCCAGGTCGCATACCGGAGCGGGGTGACGTCATGGACGACCAGGTCGAACTGGTGCTGGACGCCGGGGCCACGATCGGCGAATCGCCGACCTGGTCGCCGGCCGACGCGTCGCTCTACTGGATCGACGTGAAGCGGCCGGCGCTCTACCGCTACCACCCGGCGAGCGGCGGGCAGCGCTGCTGGCCGGTGCCGGCGGATATCGGCGCCTTCGCGCTCGACGACGACCTCGCCGGCGCCGTCGTCGCGCTGCGCACCGGCCTGTTTCACCTGTCGCTCGCCTCGGGGTCGCTCGAGACGCTGGCGCCGCCGCCGTTCGACCCGGCGCTGCACCGCTTCAACGAAGGCGCCTGCGACGCGAGCGGACGCTTCTGGGTGGGCGTGATGTTCGATCCCGTGGACCAGCGCGCCCGCCCGCCGGTAACTGCGGGACTGCACAGCTTCACCTGGTCGGGCGGCCTGCGGCCAGAGCCGGACGCCGCCGAGCTGCATAACGGCATGGCGTGGAGCGCCGATGGCGGGCGCTTCTTCCTCTCGCACAGCCAGACCGGGACGATCTGGAGTTTTGCCTACGTGTCGGCTGGCGGCACGATCAGCGATCGGCGGCCGTTCGCCACCGTCGCCAAGGGAACCGGCTTGCCGGACGGCGCCGCGGTGGACACCGACGGCGGCTACTGGTGCGCGCTGCACGGCGGCAGCCGGCTGCGCCGGTTCCATCCTGACGGCACGGTCGACCGCGACGTCGCGCTGCCGGTCAGCCAGCCGACGATGTGCGCCTTCGCCGGGCCGGCGCTCGACACGCTCTATGTGACCAGCGCCGCGAACGAACTCAGCGACGCGCAACGCGCAAGCGAGCCCCACGCCGGCGCGCTGCTGCGGCTGCGCCCCGGGCGAACCGGCGTCGCGCGGCGCTGGTCACATAG
>CAXTSD010000106.1:0-7545 GCA_964246775.1 uncultured Acetobacteraceae bacterium
GCGCCCGTCGCCGCCCTGCCCCTGCCGAGCCTGCGCGACGGGCGCGCCGCCGCATCGGTTGAGACGCGCTCGAGCGTCGTCGCCGCAGGCGAGGCCAGCAAGTCGCTCGCCTCGCTCGGCCGCGTCGTCGACGGGCTGCTCGACGCCGGGGTCGAGCGCGGCACGACGGTGGTGGCGCTTGGCGGCGGCGTGGTCGGCGACCTCGCCGGCTTGGTGGCGGCGACGTTGCTGCGCGGGCTGCCGTTCGTGCAGATCCCGACGACGCTGCTCGCCCAGGTGGACAGCAGCGTCGGCGGCAAGACCGGCATCAACAGCGTCTACGGCAAGAACCTGATCGGCGCCTTTCATCAGCCGCGCGCCGTCCTCGCCGACGTCGCGACGCTGCAAACCCTGCCGCCGCGCGAGCTGCGCTGCGGCTATGCCGAGGTAGTCAAGGCCGGGCTGATCGCCGATCCGGCGCTGTTCGCCTGGTGCGAGGCGAACGGCGGCGCCCTGCTCGGCGGCGACCCGGCGCTGCTCGCCGAGGCGGTCAGCCGCGCCTGCGCCTTCAAGGCGGCGGTGGTCGGCGACGACGAGCGTGAGGAGAAAGCCGAGGACGGCCGCGCTCTGCTCAATCTCGGGCACAGCTTCGCCCATGCGCTCGAGGCGGAGTGCCATTTCGACGGCACGCTGCTGCACGGCGAGGCGGTCGCGATCGGGCTTGGTCTCGCGTTCCGCCTTTCGGTCAGGCTCGGGTTGTGTCCGCCGCGCGACGAGGCGCGCGTGCTCGGCCATCTCGAGGCCGCCGGCCTGCCCGCGAGCGTCGCCGCACTCGGCCGGCCATTCTCTGCGGCAGCGCTGATCGGCCACATGCGTCGCGACAAGAAGATGCGTGACGGCAAGCTCGCCTTCGTGCTGGCGCGCGGCATCGGTCAGGCGTTCACGACGCGCAGCGTGCCACCCGACGAGGTGACCGCGCTATTGCGGCAGGCGGGATGCGACGCCTGAGCATGCGACGCCTGAGCATGCGACGCCTGGGCGCCGCGCCGCGTTAAGCGGGCAGCGTCAATGGAGCGTCATCGATGGACCAGGTCAATCTCGGCCGCACCGGCCTTAAAGTCTCGCGCCTCTGCCTCGGCTGCATGACCTATGGCGAGCCGAACCGCGGCAACCACGAGTGGACGCTGCCGGAAGCCGAAAGCCGCGACTTCATCCGCCGCGGGCTTGAGCTCGGCATCACGTTCTTCGACACCGCCAACGTCTATTCCGCCGGCAGCAGCGAGGAGATCACCGGCCGCGCGATCCGCGACTTCGCGCGCCGCGACGAGGTGGTGCTGGCGACCAAGGTGCACGGCCCGATGCGCAAGGACGCGAACGGACGGGGGCTGTCGCGCAAGGCGATCATGGCCGAGATCGACGCCAGCCTCAAACGCCTCGGCACCGACTACGTCGACCTCTACCAGATCCACCGCTTCGACGCGCACACCCCGATCGAGGAGACCCTGCAAGCGCTGCACGACGTCGTTCGCGCCGGCAAGGCGCTCTATATCGGCGCCTCCTCAATGTACGCCTGGCAGTTCGCAAAAGCCCTCTATCTTGCCGAGCTGAACGGCTGGACGCGCTTCGTCAGCATGCAGAACCACGTGAACCTGCTCTACCGCGAGGAGGAGCGCGAGATGTTCGGGCTGTGCCGCGAGGAAGGTGTGGCGATCATTCCCTGGAGCCCGCTCGCCCGCGGCAAGCTCACCCGCCCGTGGGAGGACACGCCCTCGACCAAGCGCGGCGACACCGACCAGTTCGGCAAGACCCTCTACAAGGGCGGCGAGACCGCCGACCGCGCCATCGTCGACGCCGTCGGCACGCTCGCCGAGCGCCTCGGCGCGAAGCGCGCCTCGGTCGCGCTCGCCTGGCTGCTCGCCAAGCCCGGCGTCACCGCCCCGATCATCGGCGCCTCGAAGCCGCACCACCTCGAGGACGCCGTCGCCGCGCTGTCGCTCAGCCTCAGCGCGGAGGATATCGCGATGCTCGAGGCGCCGTATCAGCCCCGAGCGGTGGCCGGATTCAGCTGAGCTAAGGAGCAGGCGCCGCTCAGGGTGCCACCGGCCCGCGCGAGCGCAACTCGTCGCGTATCTCGCCGAGCAGCAGTTCCGAGCGGGTCGGCTTCACTTCGGCCTCCGCCTCCTTCTTGCGCTGGAAGGCGCTCAGCGCCTTCACCACCAGGAACACGATAAAGGCGAGGATGAGGAACTGGATGCAGGCGTTGACGAACAGCCCGACATTGAGCGTCACCGCGCCGGCCTTCTGGGCTTCCTCGAGCGTTGCGGCGTGCGGCCCCTTCAGGGTCACGAACTGGTTGGAGAAGTCGATGCCGCCAATGGCGAGCCCGATGATCGGGTTGAACAGGTCTTTCACCAGACTCTGGACGATGTTGGTGAACGCGGCGCCGACGACGATGCCGACCGCGAGGTCGACGACGTTGCCGCGCATGATGAAGGCCTGGAATTCGCCTACCCAGCCGGGCTTGTGAGGAATGTGGATCGTCGGCATTGAATTCTCCTCCTGATCGGGCCTCCCCTGATCGGGGGTGAGTTGATCGCCGCCGGCCAACCGGTGCAAGAGGACTTCGTCGGCCCTGTTACAATCGCCGTGGAGTGTCGCATGAACGACGCGAAAACCGAGCTCGGCCAGCGCATCCTCGCCGCCAAGCGGCGCAAGGGCCTGAGCTGGAAGCAGATTGCTGGCAAGCTCGAGCATTCGCCAAGCTGGGTCTGCGCCGCCTGCCTCGGCCAGATGTCGATGACGGCGGAGACGGCGGCGAAAACCGCGGCGCTGCTCGACCTCGACGAGGCGGATGCGGCGCTGCTCGCCGCCATTCCCTATCGCGGCTCGCTGCCGCCGGGGCCGCCGACCGACCCTCTGGTCTACCGGTTCCACGAGTTGGTTCAGGTCTACGGCACCACCTGGAAGGAGCTGATCGGCGAGGAGTTCGGCGACGGCATCATGAGCGCGATCGACTTCGACATGTCGGTCGAACGCCTGGCCGATCAGCAGGGCGACCGGGTCAGGATCATGATGACTGGCAAGTTCCTGCCGTATCGCCGCTACTAACGCCTTCCGCTCTATCGGGCGGTCGCTGCGTGGACACCGGTCACTGCCCGGAGACGTAGGCCTTGAGGGTGTCGAGGTCGCTCTCCTGCTCGGACAGCCGCGCCTTTACCACGTCGCCGATGCTGATCACGCCGGTGAGCGCGCCGTTGTCGAGCACCGGCAGGTGACGCACGCGGCTGTCGGTCATCAGCACCATCGCCTGCGCGATCGTGGTTTGCGGGGTGACGGTGAACAGCGCCGTCGTCATCAGTTGCGCGGCAGTCTTGGTCAGTCCGGCGGCGCCTTGCGTCGCGATGCAGCGGCTGATGTCGCGCTCGCTGACGATGCCGAGCATCTGCCCGGCGCTGTCGCGCACCAGTATGGCGCCGATCTTCCTGGTCGACAGCTCGCGTGCGATGTCGGTCATGATCGCCGTCGGCGCCACGGCGGCGATGTCATAGCCTTTGGTCTTGAGGATTGCCGCAACAGTCATCGTCACCTCCATGGACCCGGAGGCCTGCCTGCCCTCCCGGGGGACGGCAGCATGCACCGCCGCCCCCCGCGAGTTCAACTTCTGGCTGTGCACTGCACCAACCGGTATGCGCGCCGGGTTGGTGGGCGGCGGCGCGCCCTCGTATCACCCTAGCTTGCGTGCGCCTCGTGGCCGGCGAGCTGCGTCGAGACCAGTTCGGCAAAGCGGCCGCGGTGCTCGAGCAAGCCGTCGAAGCTGCCGCGCTCGACGATGCGGCCGCCGTCGAACACGAGGATTTCATCGGCGTCGCGCACCGTCGACAGCCGGTGGGCGATGACGAAGGTCGTGCGGCCCTTCATCAGCGTGGTCATCGCCCGCGACACCCGCGCCTCGGTCGCGGCGTCGAGCGCGCTGGTCGCCTCGTCGAGGATCAGGATCGGCGGGTTCTTGAGCAGCGCCCTGGCGATGGCGAGGCGCTGGCGCTGGCCGCCAGACAACGTCGCGCCGCGCTCGCCGACCATCGTGTCGTAGCCTTGCGGCTGGCGGCTGATGAACTCGTGCGCCTCGGCCATGCGGCAGGCGCGCTCGATCTCCGCCTCGGTCGCGTCCGGCTTGCCGACCAGCAGGTTCTCGCGGATCGAGCGGTTGAATAGCATGCTCTCCTGGAACACCACGCCGACCGAGGCGCGCAACGAATTCGCCGAGACGTCGCGCAGATCCTGCCCATCGATCAGTATGCCGCCGGAGGTCGGATCCCATAGCCGCTGCAGCAGGTTCATCGCCGTCGACTTGCCTGCCCCCGTCGAGCCGACGAGCGCCACCACCGAACCGGGCCGCGCGACGAAGGAGATCTCGGCCAAGATGTTCGGGCCGCCGGGATAGGCGAAGCTCACGTCCTCGAAGGCGACCTCGCCATGTGGCACCGTGAGCTCGATGCCGTCGGCGTTCTCCGCGACGCTGCTCCTCGCGTCGAGCACGGCGAAGAACTCGGCCAGCATCGGCAGCCGCATGAACAGCATGTTGGCGAACTGCACCGCCGATTCGAGCCTGCCGATCAGCAGCGTCGCAAAGCCCATGAAGGAGACGATCTGCGCCACCGTCGCCTCGCCATCCAGATGCAGCAAAGTGCCGGTCAGCACGATGGTGATGATCGCGACGGTCGAGGCGCCGCGCGTCAGCACGTTCACCCCGGCCCACCAGTTCAGCACCGGGAACTGGTGGCGGATCACCTGGTCGACGATCGAGCTGAATCGGTTCGCCTCGGCGTTCAGCCGGGTGAACGACTGCACGACGGTGACGTTGGCGAGCGCGTCCTGCGCCGTGCCGGCAAGCTGGCCCTGGAACCCTTCGGCCGTCGCCTGCCCGGCCTGGGTGCGACGCACCACGACCAGCGTCACCGCGACGAACACCACGACCAGGCTGACCAGCACCGCGCCGAGACGCCAGTTGATCAGCATGGTGAGCGGCAGCAACACGATCACCGCGGCGTAGGTCGCGATCTGCTCGCGAAACGCGGTCAGCCAGACGGCGAACAGCGAGTCGGCACCGCCCAGCATCACCTTCATCAACCGCCCGGAATGCGCGTCGCCATGGAAGGACAGAGGCAGCGACAGCACGTGCGCGAAATAGCGGCTCATCGCGTTGAGCCGGTTGCGGTGCGCCATACGCTCGGCGTTCAGCGCCGTCACCATGTTGCTGCCGATGCCGAGCGCGCCGACGCAGACCCAGACGCCGATCAGCGTGCCCGCCGCGGCCCACAACGCGGCGTGCGTCATCGTGTCGGAGCGGGCTAGCAGGCCGATCACCCGGCCGAACAGCAGCGGATCGAGGAATTGCAGGCCGGCGACAACGACGTTGGCGCAGACCAGGGTCACGGCCAGGCGCCGCTCGGCCCGCAGCAGGGAGGCGGCACGACGATAGACGGTAAGAAAGCGCATGGTGCTGTCCGCATCAAAGGCCGGCACGGCCGTCGCGAACCGGATCGGCCCGCCGCAGTATCTAGGTGTGAGAAAGCGGCGGGATAGCGGCAGGCTGCATGCGAAATCATGGTTTTTTTGCTATGCACAAAAACGTCATGCGCCAGGCGCAAGGCAAGGCCAGGGGCTTTGCCCCTGGACCCCATTAAAGGCGGAGCCTTTAAAATCCATTTATTTTGGTTATGAGTCTCACCTCCCGGAAGCGAAGTGTTAGGCCCTAGGGATTTGTCTGCTTCGCAAAGCAAGCAAGGCTGCCAGCGAAGACTTCAATAAATGCCGGTCTGGGCCGGCTCGGCCCAGCGGGTCCAGGGCAGAGCCCTGGCCTTACTTCCGCTAGCCTTGCCTTACCTTGCCTAGAGATACGGCAACATCAGCCGCACCGCCGCGTCGCGCACCCGCATCGGCAGCGAGCGGCCCTCGATTTCCGCGCGGGTGATCTCGGCGGCGCGGCGGCTGTGCATGTGCGCCTCGAGCTTGCCGGCGAGGTCGCCGTGATAGACCTCCATGTCGAGCTCGAAGTTGAGCCGGAAGCTTCGCATGTCCCAGTTCTGGCTGCCGATCAGGCACCACTCGCCGTCCAGCACCAGCAGCTTGCTGTGGTCGAAGGGCGGGGCGTTGCGCCACATCCGGCAGCCCTGCTCGAGCAGCGGCCCGACATTGGCGCGCGTCGCCCAGTCCACCAGCCGATGGTCGCTGCGTTCGGGCACGATGATGTCGACCGAGACGCCGCGCATGGCGGCAAGGCAAAGCGAGGTCAGCAGCCGGTCGTCGGGCAGGAAATACGGCGTCATCAGCAGCACCGAGCGCCGCGCGCAGGCGAGGGCGGCGAGCACGACGAACTCGATCTTCTCCACGTCCGCGTCCGGCCCGGAGGTCACCACCCGCGCCGTCGCCCCCTCAGGCTCCTGTTCGGCGCCTTGCGTCTGACCGATCGGCGGAAACCAGACCTCGCCATCGAGCGTCTCGTCGCTCGCGAAATTCCAGTCCTGGGCGAACGCCTCCATCAGCTGGCCGACCACCGGGCCGACCACCTGGAAATGCGTGTCGCGCACCGGGTCCTTGGGCTTTTGCTCGACCATGTTCTGGAAGGCGATGTTCATGCCGCCGGTAAAACCGACGCGGCCATCGACCACCAGGACCTTCTTGTGGGTGCGCAGGTTGAGGAACGGCATCCGCCAGGGCAGCGGCGAGTGCATGAAGCGCCTGGTCAGCACGCCGCCGGCGGCGAGCCGGCTGCCCGCGGGGCAGCGGAAGTAGCCGCTGCCGATGCCGTCGAGCAGCACCCGCACCGCGACGCCGCGTCGCCCCGCCGCGATCAGCGCGTCGATGAAGCGGCCGCCCGCCGCGTCGTCGCGCATGATGTAGGTGGAGAGCGCGACCGAGGTCGTCGCCCGCTCGATCGCGGCGAGCATCTGCGGATAGGCCTCGTCGCCGTCCGTATACATGCTGAACCGGTTGCCGGACGCCGCCGGCCGCTTGGTGATGCGCCGCGCAGCGACCTCGAGCGGTGCAAGGTGGTCGTCGCGCTCGGCCGAGTTCAGCACATCGTCATCGCTGCCCGAGCTGCCCCGATCGCGCAGCTTGAGGGCGCGGCGGCGCACCCGGTTGATGCCGAACACGAAATACAGGAAGCCGCCGACATAGGGCGACAGCCAGGCGAGCCCGGCCCAGCCAATCGCCGAGCCGATATCGCGCTTGGTCAGCAGGACGTGCAGGCTGACGATGGCAGCCAGCAGGATGCCGATCGGCGCCAGGATGTCGGCGTGGAACCGGCCGACCAGGCTGAACAGCCAGTCGAGTTCGGTGCCGAACAGGGATTCCATGGCCGTCGCCTCCCGCAGGCTGCCAGATCAGAGAGGGCCGTCCGCGCCTAGGCGACGTATCAATTCTGAGCCGGCGGGTCCACCACGCCATCGGCCGGGCGGCGCGCCGGCAGGCCGGCGGCCGGGCGCTCGGCCCGACGCCAGCCCAGCCCGCCGGCGACGCCGACCCGCACCTCGCGCAGACGCTTGACGAGCGACAGCGCCAGTG
>CAXTSD010000107.1:0-7506 GCA_964246775.1 uncultured Acetobacteraceae bacterium
GCCCTGGGCCGGCAGGCTGTCGATGAAGTCCGTGTACACCCGATCAAGCCCGCCGGCGTCACCGTCCTGACCCCAACGCATACCGATCTGCAGGCTCTTCATAAAACAAAAGCTTTTTGGTTCTTTTTCTCGAAAAAGAACCGCTTCTCTAGGCCCTCACGCAACCCGATCAAGACCAACCACGCGCTCGATCCCAGACAGCATCGCCGGCAGCGAGAACAGCTCAGTCGCCCGTGCGAAATTGCGAGCGACAAGGCTGTCGCGGGCCGCCGCAGGCGTTGCGAAAATCGCGCGCACGGCGTCTGCCAGACGCGACGGGTCGCCGGGCGGCACGAGGGCGAGCGGTTCGTCGCCGAGCAGCTCGCGCGAGGCGCCGTGATCGGTCGCGAGCACCGGCCGGCGCGCCAGCATCCCTTCGACGATGACGCGGCCGAACGGCTCGCCCGAGGTGGAGGCGTGCACCACGATGTCGACGCCCGCCATCAGCGCCGGCACGTCGTCACGCTGGCCGAGCCAGTGCACCCGGTCGGCGACGCCGAGGCGGCTCGCCTGACGCTGCAGGCTGTCGCGATACGTCGCCTCGCCGAACAGCGCGTCGCCGACCATCAGCGCATGCACCCCGGGCAGCAAGGCGAGCGCCTCGATGACGACGTGCTGACCCTTCCAGGGCGTGAGCCGGCCGAACACGCCGATCACCGGCGCGTCGGCGAGGCCGAGCCGGCGCCGCAGCTCGGCCCCCAGCGCCTGATCGCTCGCCGGAAAGCGGGCCTGATCGACGCCGTTGAAGACGATGACGGCGCGCGCCGGATCGCCGCCGCTGTCGATGAACGAACGGCGGCCGGCCTCCGAGATGAGGATCACCCGGCGCGCCGCGAGATTGGCCAGGCGCGTCACGATCTGGCGCTGCAGCGGCGCGAAATGTTCCGTCGACAGGATGTCGTGCAGGTGCCAGATCAGCGGTCGGCGGATGATCCGGGCGACCAGCATCGCGATCACCGCCGCCTTTTGCGAGTTGGCGTAGAGCACGTCGTAGCCGCGGGCGAAGCGGGCGACGCGAACGGCGAGGCTGATTGCCGACGGCACCGACGCGAGCGCCCGCAGGCGCCCCGCCTCGCGACGCACGCCGCTCACGCCGCGCCCGGCCGGCAGGATGCTGACCCCGTTGCCCTGCGCCGCCAGCTGCCGCACCAGCGGGCCGTCGGCGAACAGCAGGACGTGGCAGCGCGCGCCGTAGTGCCTGGCGACATCGAGCAGCCCGAACTCGGCGCCGCCCAGCTCGGCGGCGTGATTGATGATCAGCAACCGCCTCACCGCGCCGACCTGTAACGCAGGCGGAGGCCGAGCTGGCGCGCCTTGTCGAGCAGCTCGTCCTCGACCGCGCAGGACAAGGCGATCGTCGCGGCGTAGAGCGCGTAGGCGAGGACGAGCACGAGCGCGGCCTTGGCGATCGAGAGCGGCGCCAGCAGGTGTGCTGCGAGCAGGCAGGCGCCGGCGCAGACCGCGAGCGCCAGCACGACGTCGCGCAGCCAGATGAAGGCGAAGCCGATCCTGCCCGACCGTATGCCGAAGGCGAGGCAGATGAAGGCGACGGCGAAATTCGCGACCGCCGAGGCGAGGGCGGCGCCCGACGAGCCGAGATAGGGGATCAGCACGATGTTGCCGACGATGTTGAGCACGCAGCTGCCGACCGAGAGCGCCATCACCAGCCGTTCGGCACCCGACATGTGCAGCGCCGTCACCGACGGGCCGAGGAAGGTGACGAGTATCTGGCCGATCGTGAGGATCAGCAGCGGTGCCGTCGCCGCGGCGTAGGCCGGGCCGAACAGCAGGTGGATCCAGAAGCCGGCGGTCACGGCGAGCACGACGAGGCCGGGTGCGGAGATGTGCAGCAGGATGCGGCAGGCGGCGAAGAACGCGCGCGTGAGGTCCGGGATGTGGCCGTCGGCGCCGCTCACCCGGCCATCGCCGCCGGCGCGCGCGACGCTTGACTCGAATACCGTGGTGACGGCGCTGCGCAGCACGATGCTGATCATCGCGAGCTGCGAGGCGACCTGGTAGACGCCGACCGCGACGGCGTCCGCCATGACGCCGATCACCACCCGGTCCGCCCACAGGTTCAGCACGTTGGCGCTGTGGATGAACATCGTGACGATGCCGAAGCGCAGCAGCGGGCCAAGCGGCGGCGCGCTGCCGATCGAGCCCGTGCGCCACAGGAACAGCCCGGCCGGCAGGATCGCGATCACGATCGCGACGGCGTATAGCTGGGCGGCGAGGGCGGGGGTGGGTGCGGTGAGGAACACGCTCACCGTCAGCCCGAGATAGGCGGCGAACAGCAGCGCGCCGGCGGCGGCCGACAGCACCATCGCGCCCGAGCTGCGCAGCGCCGACATCGCGACGCTGAAGACGCCGAGCAGCGGCACCGAGGTCGCGAACGCCAGGATGACGGGCGCCGCCGCGGGGGTTGCGAACATGCGCGTGGCGATCAGCCCCGAAGCGGCGGCGAGTGCGGCGCCAGAGACCGTGCCGACGACGACGGTGACCGCCATCGCGTTCGAGGCGAGCAGGCCGCGCCCGCCCATCCGGTAGCGCATCACCGCCTGCGGCATGCCGACCGCGGTCAGGGTGGACAGGAAGCCGCAGACCGTCCAGCCGATGGCGTAGAGGCCGAACCCCTTCGGGCCGAGTGTGCGGGCGAGCACGACCTGCATCAGCAGATAGAGCCCCCGCCCGAACACCGAGGAGGCGAACTGGGCGACGACGTCGAGCAGGTTCGAGGTGCGGCGCGGCGCGCGGTCGCGGGCGCCCGCCTCGGCGGCAAGCACTGACCCGTCGGCGCCGACCCGCGCCGCCATCAGGCGCCGACCGTCGAGACGGCGGGGTCGCGCTCTGCCGCCACCTGACGGGCCAGCAGCAGGCCGATCGCGAGATAGATGAACATGCCGTGCTCGGAGGTCTCCTGGGCGCCGAACGGCAGCTGCGAGAAGCCGAACACCACGGCGGCGAACTCCGCCTGCGCGGCGGGGTTGCGGCTTCTCGCCGCGATCCCGGCGCCGGCCGCGACGAGGATGCCGATGGTGGTGAAGAACAGCAATCCGCCAGGCACGCCGAAGGTCACGAAGCCGTCGATCAGGCCGCTGTCGATCGCGATCAGCCGGCCGACCCGCACATAGGCGGGGTCCTCCACCCAGTCGAGGCCGCGGCCGTACGGCTGCTCGTCGAGCCATTGCGGGAAGTTCTGGTATTGCGCGAGCCGCACCTGCGCGCTGTCGTCCTTGTCGAGGCTGGAGACCGAGCCGAACGAGGTGGCGACCTTCTTGCTCGCGCCGGGGATGCTGAGCGCGATCAGCATGGTGAGGCCGAGCGTCGCCGCGAGCCGCAGCAGGCTCGCCCGCATCACCCGGTCGCGCCCGATCAGGCCGAGCAGCACGACCGCGACGGTGAAGCCGCCGAGTGCGGCGCGCTGCGTCGTCATCAGCAGTGCCGCGAAGGTGAGGACGAAACCGATCCAGCCGAGGCCGCGCACCAGCGGCAAGGTGAGCAGCGCCCCGGTCGCCAGCATGGCGGCGAGGCTGCCGGGCGAGTTCATCGTGCCGAAGACGCGCACCAGGAACGGCATCGGATAGCCGATGCTGTCCATCGTCTTCGCGTTGAGCATATAGAACGCGTCCCACGGCAGTATGGCGACGAACTGCACCAGGCCGTAGACGGCCGCCGCCGGCAGGGCGATCAGGAAGGTGCGGCCGACGGCGTTGCGTATCGCCTCGCGCTCGCCGGCATGGGCGAGGATGTAGAGGCCGAACAGCACCGGGCACAGCCAGCGCAGCAAGGTCAGCAGCGAGCCCTGCAACTGCCCGTGCAGCAGCGGGATGACGAGGCCCGACAGCATCGTCAGGATCATCGCGATGAACACGGCCGCATAGCGCCGCCGGTTGAGCAGATAGAGCGCGACGTCCGGCAGGGTGACCAATGTCGCGAGATAGGGCGACAGCATGATCGGGTTGGTGAGCGAATAGCCGACATGCCAGTCGACGAAGTGGCGCTGTCCCGCCGTCGTCGCGACGACCAGTATGACGAAGGCGACGAACCGCGCCGGGTTGGTGCGGGCGAGATGGCGGGCCAGCAACAGCACCGCCGCCGGATAGGCGAACTTGGCGAGCGAGGCGCCGCCGACGCTGCTGAGCACGACCGGCATGGCGAGCACGCCGGCGATCAGCAGGGCGGGCAGCCGCGATTGCCGCAACGCCGGAGCGGCGAGCCGGCTTGCCATCGGACGCCACGAACGCTCCGCACCGCCCGAGCCGAAGGTCTCGTCGCGCATTAGTGGGCTTTAAGAAAAGGAAGGCCAGGGCTTTGCCCTGGACCCACCAAAGGCCAGTGGGCCTTTGGAAACCGGTTTTTTAATGAATGGATTTCAAAGGCTCCGCCTTTGATGGGGTCAAGGGGCAAAGCCCCTTGCCTTGCTTGCCTTGCCTTGTGGTCAGACAGCACTGAGAGCCCGTCTGAGAATGCGCTGCGGCGAGCCAGAGGCGCCTTTGGCGCCGCCCGGCGTGGATTTCCGAGCACCGGAGCGGAGCGGCCTTGAGGGCCGTGAGCACCGGCGCGCAGGAAAGCCGCGTCGGATGGCCGCCGCAGTAGCATTGTCAGACGGGCTCAGCGGGTATCGGCGTTCACCAGCGGCTGCGTGCTGGCGAGATGGCGGTGATAGTCGCGGCTTTTGCCGAAATAGTAGCTGAAGTCGGACGGCAGCACGCCGTGTCGACGGTCGAGCTTGACGAAGGTGACGACGGTGCCGGCGATGCGCCCGCCGGCGCCCTCGAGCTGGTCGACGACGGCGGTGAGCAGGGCGCGCGGCGTGCTGTCGATCCTGGCGAGCACGATCGTCGCGTCGACGATCGGAGCGAGGATCAGGCTGTCGGCGATCGCCGAGACCGGCGGCGTGTCGACGACGATCAGGTCGTAGTCGTGCTGCCAGCCGGCGATGCGCGAGGCCGCCTCGTCATGCGCGGAGAAGCTCGAGTTCAGCATCATCTGCACGCGAAACAGCGGCAGGCCGCGGTCGGGCTGCACCGGCTCCGTGCTCATCAGGGCGCCCGCTTGCGGCTGACCCGCCTTGGGTCGCGCGGCTTTCGCTTGTGCGGCTTGCGGTTTCGGATCGGTGCTGGCGAGCAGGGTGCGCATGCCGTTCTCGGCGGCGAACAAGGCGAGCTCGGCGGAAAAGCTCGACTTGCCCTCGCCCGGCAGCGACGAGGTGACGGCGACGGACAGGCCGCGGCCGGGCCGGCCGGAGGCGCGCACCAGCGTGATGCACAGCGAGCGCAATTCCTGGCGGAAGAACGAGTAGGTCATCTGCGTGCGGTCGAAGCCGCCGAGGCGGCGGCTGACGGTGAGCTCGGGCATGATGCCGATCTGCGGAATGCCGCTCGACAGCGCGGCATCGGCGGTGTGGCGCACGACGCCGCGCTTGCC
This sequence comes from uncultured Acetobacteraceae bacterium, assembly GCA_964246775.1. GTDB lineage: Bacteria > Pseudomonadota > Alphaproteobacteria > Acetobacterales > Acetobacteraceae > CAXMMR01. The sequence goes on from CAXTSD010000107.1 coordinate 5,467, forward strand.
GGCGCGCCAGACCGCGAGCGCCGCCGCGGCGCCGGCGCTGAGGAAGAAGCCGAAGATCAGGAACAGGCCGCGGCGCGGCGATGTCGGCACGTCCGAGACGAGCGCCGGCGACAGCGGCGTCGCCTCGGTCTTCTGCAGCTCGCCGGCGCGGTCGAACGAGCGCAGCTTGGTGAGCAGGCTGAGATAGACCGCGCTCTCCGCCTCGCTCTCCGCCTCCAGCCGGTTCAGCGCCGATTTCGAGTTTTCCGATTTCAGCTCGGCGTGCTTGCTGTCCGCGAGCGCCGTCTTCAGTTGCGCGGCGGTGACGGCGGCGATGTTCGCCTGGCTGACCTCGCCCTGCACCAGGTGGTTGATCTCGCCGTCCATGCCGGCGCGCAGCTGCGCGAGATGCGCCTTCGCCGCCAGGTATTGCGGGTTGCGGGCGCCGAGCGTGCCGCCGAGCCGGGCGACGTCGGCCGCCGCCTCGACGGTGCTGGCCTGCAGGCCGGACAACAGGGTGGAGCCGGACATCGCGACGATGCCGGCGATCTGCCCGCTCCTCTGCAGGCTGCGTATCTGGTCGGCGCGGGCGCGGGCGCGCACCAGCGTCGTCTGCGCGATCGCGAGGTCGGACGCCATCTGCGTCAGCCCCTGGTCGAGCGAGGAGCGGCCGTCGATGTCGACCAGCTCGCCCTCGGTGCGATACAGCTCGACGGCGTTCTCCGCCGCGACGACGCGCTTGTGCGCGTTGGCGACCGCAGTCTCCAGCCAGTTCGCCGCACTGGTGACCGCCTCCTCGCGCTGCGCCTGCAGCCAGGCGAGGTAGGCGCTGACGTGGGCGTTGAGGATGCGCGCCGCGAGCGCCGGGCTGGTCGCGTCGAAGCCGACATGCAGCACGTAGGTCTCGGTGTCCTGCTGCACCGAAAGATGCTGCAGGTATTCGCGCACCAGGGCGCTCTCGGCCGAGCCGTCATCGGGCAGCGCGGTGCGCGGCGACGCAAGGCCCGGCGCCAGGGTGGCGGCGAACCTGGCGAGCCCGGATGCGATCCTGCCGGACAGCGAGGTTTTCGGCATGAACATCGGCACGTGCGCGAGGTCGAGGTCGCGTATGACGTTGCGAATGATCTCGTCGCTGCGCAGTATCTCGAGCTGGCTGCGCACCAGCGTCGCGCGCTGCACGGCGTCGATCTGCACCGCGTCGGCGGGGTTCGCGAGCCGGCCAGGGTCCGGCCGGTCGAGCAGCAGCACCGCTTGCGCGTTGTAGTTCGGCGTCATCTGGTAGGACAGCGCGTAAAACCCGGTGGCGCCGAGCAGCCCGGCCAGCAGGATCAGCAAGGCGCCGCGACGCCACACCTGCACGATGTCAGGCCAGCTCAGCTCGACCGGCTGGATGGCGGCGCGGGTCAGCATCGCGCGGCGGCGCGGGTCAGCATCGGGCGACGGCGCGTGTCAGCATCGCGTGGCGCTGCGGGTCATCGTGCGCATCATCAAGCCGCTTCAAACCTCCGCCGCAAGGCGAGCCGCGAACGAGACCCTGCAGAGTTGAGACACGCGAGCCTGCCCGCCGTTACTCGTGCGGGCGGACCATCTTTCAATCCCTTAACTAAGTTAATGTGCAGGCGCAATAAAAATCATTCGTGGTGGTCGCGACGGAACAACAACTCCAGGTAGAACTACTTCAAGCAACACGTTGGCGGCGCTACTGCAGCCCCTGCAGCCGGGCGAACACGACTTGCGTGCCCGCCGCGGCGGCGCCCTTGGCGTTGATCATCACGCCGAAAACCTGGCCTGTCGCCTCCGTCGTCGATTGCGCATCGCCGCCAGGGTAGAGCAGGGTTACGGCGGCGCCGCGCAGCCCGGCCGACGCGGGCAGGCCGACCGAGGGCGGGGCGCTGCAGCCGGCGCCTGGATCGCTCAGCGAGACGGCGCTGATGGCGCCTTTCGCGACCGTCATCGTGCCGGCCGGCGCGATGCTACATCCGGTTATCCGCAGGTCATACTGGCCGTCGACGCCGCCGGCGCCGGGTGCGACGATCTGCGCGCCGACGCCGCTCGCCGGAG
>CAXTSD010000108.1:0-7244 GCA_964246775.1 uncultured Acetobacteraceae bacterium
GCCCAGGCCGGGTGCCCGGCTCGGCGGCGACGCTGTCGAGTGCTGCGGGCAGCGGCGGCGGCAGCGCCTTCATCCGCGGCGTCGGCACGTCGGCCGCGTCGTCCTGCCAGCCGCCGCCGGCGGCCCGATACAGCGCGACCACGTCGTCGCCCAGCGTCATCTCGGTCTGCACAAGAAGCTGGCGCGCGTTGGTCAGAGTGCGCTCGGCATCGAGCACCTGGATGAAGGTGTTGAGGCCGTGCTCGTACTGGTTGCGCGCGAGATACAATGTGACCTCCGCCGCCGACACCGTCTCGTTCCGCCGGTCGCGCTGGTCGCGGTCGGTGCGATAGCCGACCAGCGCGTCCTCGACCTCGCGCAGCGCGTTCAGCACGGTGCCGCGATAGGCGAGTGCGGCGCCCGCCTGCTGCGCGCGGGCGAGACGCAGGCTCGCGGTCAGCCGGCCGCCCTGAAAGATCGGCAGCGAGATGCTCGGCCCGGCCTGGTAGAAGTGGCTCGCCCAATTGGTGAGATAGCTCGCGTCGGTCGCGCGCAGGCCAAGGCTGCCGGTCAGCGAGACGTCGGGATAGAAGCTGGCGACGGCGATGCCGACATTGGCCGTCGCGGCGTGCAGCTGCGCTTCCGCCTGCCGTATGTCCGGCCGGCGGCGCGCCAGCGTGGACGGCAAGCCGACGCCGACGACCCCCGGCCGGTCCGGCAACGGCGCCGGCCGGTCCAGCATCGCGTCGAGCGCGCCCGGTGGCTGGCCGACCAGGACGTTGAGCTGATCCACCGCCTGCAGCGCCTGCTTCTCGTAGGTCGGCAACTGCCGCTGGTCGTTGGCGAGCTGCGTGCGCGCCTGCTCCACGTCGAGATAGGTGGTGAGCCCGGTGCGCTGCAGCCGCAGCGTGAGGCCGAACGAGACCTCGTCGGTGTGGATGTTCTGGGCCTGGCTCGCCGCCAGCGCCTGCGCCCCGCGCAGCTGGACATAGGCCTGCGCGACCTCGCTCTCGAGCATGATCAGCGCGTCGTTGGTCGCCTCAGCCTGCGCCTGCTCGCTCGCCTGCGCCTGCTCGACGGAGCGGCGGACTCGGCCGAACAGGTCGAGCTCCCACGACGCGTCAAGCCCGTACTGAAACAGGTCGAACGGGTTGGTGACCTTGCCGAGGGCGTTGTTGAGCGTATTGCCGAGCGGCACGCCGAGCCCCGGGCTGATCAGGTTGATCGGCGAGGACTGGTCGGCGAGCGAATTGAGCTGGCCGTAGATGCCCTGGGATTGCAGTATGCCGCGGGCGCCGAGCTGGTAGCGCGTATAGGTGCCGGTAGCGTTCAGGCTCGGCAGCCCGGCGGCGCGCGCGGTGATCACGCTCTGCCGCGCCTCGACGACGCGCAGCACCGCCTGCCTGAGGTCGAGATTGCCGGCGATCGCGAGAGTGATCAGCCGGGTGAGCACCGGGTCGCCAAAGCCAGTCCACCAGCGCGGGTCGGCGTCGCTGCGCTCGCTCACCGCGGCCCCGTGCGCCGCCTTGTCGTTCCAGCGCTGAGCCGGCGGCGGCGGCGCGGAGAAGTTCGGCCCGACGGTGCAGGCGCAGAGCGCCGCGCAGGCGAGCGCCAGGCCAAGGCGTATCACCTCAGCCGGCTCCGCCGGACGCCTTCGGCGCCGCGTTCGACATCAACAGCGCCGCCACCGTCATCACCAGCGAAAAATAACCGGTGATCTCGAACACATCGTTATAGGCGAGCACGGCGGTCTGCGCCTGCAGCATCTGGAACACCTGCGGCGTCGCCATCTGCGCCGCGTGGGCGACCGAGTTGCCGACGCCGATCGCCGCCTGCTGCACCTGCCCGAGGAACACCCGATACGGCTGCTCCGCCATCGCCAGGTGATGCACCACGTAGGCTTGGCGTATCTGGCTGTGATCGGTGACGAGCGCCGTCGAGATCGAGATGCCGAGCCCGCCGCAGACGTTGCGCCCCATGGCGAACAGCGCCGCCGCGTCCTCGTTCTGCTCCTGCGATATCGTCGAAAACGCGGCGACGCTGATCGGCACGAACAGAAAGGCGAGTGCCGCGGTCTGCAGGGCGCGATACAGCACGACGTGCCAGAAATCGATGTCGACGACGAGCCGCTGCGAATACAGCAGCGCGCCGCTCAAGGCGAGCCCGCCGAACGCGATCACGTATTTGACAGGAACGAGATCCATCAGCTTGCCGGTGAGCGGGATCAGCGCCACCAGCAGCAGGGCGCCGGGAGCCAGAACCAGCCCGGCGAGCGTCGCCGAATAGTTCAGCCGCTGCTGCACGAATTGCGGGATCAGCACGGCGGAGGCGTAGAGCGTGACGCCCATGGCGGCGATCGAGATCCAGCCGAGGGCAAAGTTGCGGTTCTTGAACACGCGAAGATCGACGACCGGATTGCGCGTGTTGAGCAGCCAGAAGCTGCCGAACATGAAGCCGCAGACAGACAGCCCGAGGACGACGCGTATGATCGGCGAGCCGAGCCAGTCATAGTCCTCGCCACGATCGACGCCGATCTCGAGGCAGCCGAGTGCGAGCGCGATGAACAGCACGCCGAGATAGTCGAACGGCGGCATGGCACGGCGCTCCTCCTCGGCGTCCGCCGAGTCCTCGATCACCTGCCAGCCGCCGAACAACACCAGCACGCCGATCGGCACGTTGATCAGGAAGATCCACTGCCAGGAATACTGGTCCGTCAGGTAGCCGCCGAGCAGCGGCCCGAGCACCGGCGCGATGATGGTGGCGATCGCGGTGAGCGAGAATGCCTGGCCGCGCTTTTCCGGCGGAAACACGGCGAGAATGATCGCCTGCTGCGTCGGCTGCAGCCCGCCGCCGAAAAACCCCTGCACCGAGCGGAACAGCAGCAGCTCGCCGAACGAGGACGACAGGCCGCAGGCGAGCGAGGCGATGGTGAACCCGGTGATGCAGATCATGAAATAGCGCTTGCGCCCGACCCTGCGGCTCAGATTGCCGGAGATCGTGAGAACAATGCCGTTCGAGACCAGGTAGGTGGTGAGCGCCCAGGTGCTCTCGTCATTGCTGATCGACAGGCCGCCGGCGATGTAGGGCAGCGCCACGTTGACGATCGTCGTGTCGAGCACCTCCATGAAGGCGCCGGCGGTCACCACCATGGCGATCAGCCACGGGTTGGTGCCGCCCTTGCCGCCGCTCATTTCAGGTGGACAGTCGGCTCGACGGAAAGCCCGAGCGGCAGGCTGTGGCCGGGTTCAAGACCATCATCGATGAAGATCTTGACCGGCAGGCGGCGGACGATCTTGACGAAGTTGCCGGTCGCGTTCTCGGCCGGGAAGATCGAGAAGCGCGCGCCGCTGCCTTGCTGAAAGCTGCTGACGTGGCCATGCAGCTTCAGCGCCGGATAGGCGTCGACGCTGATGTCGACGTGCTGCCCCTGCCGCATTCTGGCGAGCTGCGTCTCCTTGAAGTTGGCGGTGACCCAGACCTCGGGCGAGACGATGTAGAACACCTGCTGGCCGGCCTGCACGAAGGTGCCGATATCGACGTTGCGGCTGGTGATGCTGCCATCCTGCGGCGCATGGATTTCGGTGTAGGACAGGTTGATCTCGGCCTGCGCGAGGTTCGCCTCCGCTTGCGCGACCTGCGCCTCGCGCTGGCGCACCGCGTCCTCCGCCGACTTGATGTTCTGCGGCACCAGAGCCGCGACCTGCAACTGCGCGACGGCGGAACTGACCATGGCGTCGTCGGCCTGCAGTTGCGCGCGCGCCTGGTCGATGTTGGTCGCCGTCGTCGCGCGCTGATCGACGCTGGTCAGCCGCTGGAAATCGCGATGCGCCTGATAATCGTTGGCGTGCGACTGCGTAAGTTGCGCCTGCGCCTGGGTGAGGCCGGCGGGCGCGCGCACACGGGTTATCTCGAGGTCGGTTCGAGCGCTCGACAGTTGCGAGTGGGCGAGCGCGAGGTTGGCCCGCGCCTGGTCGCGCGCGGTGATGTAGTCGCGCGGATCGATCCTGAGCAGCAACTCGCCGGCCTTGACGAAGCTGTTGTCGTCGATGTGGCGCTCGATGACGTAGCCTGAGATCTTGGGCGCGATCGAGACCGCGTTGCCTTCGGTGTAGGCGTCATCGGTGCTTTCGAGGTCGCGCGTCATCAGCCAGTAGACGACTGCGGTGGCGACGATGACGACGACGGCGACCGCGAGAATGATCAGCGGCCAGCGCTTCTTCTTCCGGTCATCGCCGTTGTCCGCCTTGTCGCTGTCCTGGCCTTTCTGCTTGCCTTCGCCCTTGTCGCCGTCGTCGGCCTTGCCGCGATCCTGCCCGTCCTGTTCGCCGTCCTCTTGGCTGTTGTCCTTGCCCCCGTCCTTGTCCCCATGCTTGCCCGTATCCTTCTCCGCAGCCTCGCCGTCGGCGTCGTCCGCACGGGTGCCGCGCGCCGAGGACGCGTGTCGCTCGATCTCGCTTGCCTCGCCGTCAGTCATGTCCACGCGTCCGTTCGACTGACCGGCAATGGAACGCGAAGCGCCCCACCCCAGGGCGTCGCGCGCGCGGTTGCGGTCAGCGTCCGAGCGGCGTCAGGACGTGCACCGCCATCGGATGGGCGAGCTTGCCGGCAAGCGCCTGCTCAAGCGTCTTGAAATGCGGCGTCTGCATGTGCCGCTCGAGCGCCTGTCGGTCTTGCCAGTGCTCGATGAAGACGAACAGCGCCGGATCGCGGGTGTCGCGGTGCAGGACGTACATCGTGTTGCCCGCCTCGTCGCGCGTCGGGGCGACGCAGGCCAGCGCCGCCGCCTCGACGGCAGTCTCCTGGCCTGGCGCCGCCTGCAGCAAGGCGGCTACCCTGACATCGTCGACCATGCGAGTTCCCTTTCCGGTGGGTGCAGGAACCCGGCCTCCGCCCGGCGGTTCTCTGCCACCACAAGATTGTGACCCGGATCGGCACCGGGGCCGGCGACCCTGCCGGGACGAAACTGCAGGCTCGCCTTCCCCTCGCCTTCCCGCCGGTCCTGCGCTACGTGACCACAATGCCAAGCAGCAGCAACGACATACGCGCAACCTTCCTCGACGCCTTCGCGCGCGCCGGTCATCAGGTGGTGCCTTCGAGCTCGCTGGTGCCGCGCAACGATCCGACATTGCTGTTCACCAACGCCGGCATGAACCAGTTCAAGGACATCTTCACCGGCCAGGAACGCCGCCCATACAGTCGAGCCGCCTCGGCGCAGAAGGTGGTGCGCGCCGGCGGCAAGCATAACGACCTCGACAATGTCGGCTACACCGCGCGCCACCACACCTTCTTCGAGATGCTCGGCAATTTCAGCTTCGGCGACTACTTCAAGCCGCTGGCGATCGAGCTTGCCTGGACCTTGCTGACGCGCGACTACGGCCTGCCTGCCGACAAGCTCCTGGTGACCGTGTTCCATGAGGACGACGAGGCGGCGGCGCTGTGGCGGCAGATCGCCGGGCTCCCCGACCACCGCATCATACGCATCGCCGGCAGCGACAATTTCTGGCGCATGGGCGATGTCGGGCCGTGCGGCCCGTGCTCGGAGATCTTCTACGATCACGGCGAGGGCGTGGCCGGCGGGCCGCCAGGCAGCGCCCTCGAGGACGGCGACCGGTTCGTCGAAATCTGGAACCTCGTCTTCATGCAGTATGTCGAGGGGCCGCCAGGCACGCGCGCGCCGCTGCCGTCTCCCTCGATCGACACCGGCATGGGCCTCGAGCGCTTCGCCGCCATACTGCAGGGCGTCGCCGACAATTACGACACCGACACCTTCCGCGCCCTGATCGCGGCCAGCGCCGAGGCGACCGGCCAGGCGCCGGACGGGCGGTTCCGCCTCAGCCACCGCGTCGTCGCCGACCATCTGCGCTCCACCTCGTTCCTGATCGCCGACGGGGTGCTGCCGAGCAACGAGGGCCGCGGCTACGTGCTGCGCCGGATCATGCGCCGCGCCATGCGCCACCTGCACATGATGGGAACGCAAGGCCCGGTGCTGGACAGGCTGGTGCCGGCGCTGATCCGCCAGATGGGCGCCGCCTATCCCGAGCTCGGCCGCGCCGAAAGCCTGATCAGGGAGACGATGCGGCTGGAGGAGACGCGCTTCAAGGCGATGCTCGAACGCGGCCTCGGTTTGCTCGCCGAGGCGACCGGCCGCCTCGGGCAAGGCGAGGCGCTGGCCGGCGACGTCGCCTTCAAGCTCTACGACACCTTCGGCTTTCCGCTCGACCTGACCCAGGACGCGTTGCGCGAGCAGGGCCGCACGGTCGACGTCGCCGGCTTCGAAGCGGCGATGACCGCGCAGCGCACGCGCGCCCGCGCCGCCTGGTCCGGCTCCGGCGACGCCGCCACCGGCCGCCTGTGGTTCGAGCTGCGCGAGACGGCGGGGCCGAGCGAGTTCCTCGGCTACGAGACCGAGACGGCGCAGGGTGTCGTGCTCGCCATCATCGCCGGCGACGCGGTGCTGGACGAGGCGCAAGCGGGCAGCGAGGTCGGCGTCGTGCTGAACCAGACCCCGTTCTACGCCGAGAGCGGCGGCCAGGTCGGCGACGCCGGTCGGCTGATCGGCGCCGACGGGCTCAGCGTCGACATCACCGACACGGTGAAGAAGCTTGGCGAGCTGTTCGTCCATGTCGGCCGCGTCACCGCCGGTACGCTGCGCCTCGGCGCCGGCATCGAGGCGATCGTCGACCATGACCGGCGCGCCGCGATCCGCGCCCATCACAGCGCCACCCACCTGCTGCACGAGGCGCTGCGCCGCCGGCTCGGCACCCACGTCGCCCAGCGCGGCAGCCTCAACGCGCCGGACCGCCTGCGCTTTGACGTGAGCCACACCGCGCCGATCAGCCCGGACGAACTGCGTGCCGCCGAAGCCGAGGTCAATGCCCGGATACGCGAGAACGCCGCCGTCACCACCCGGCTGATGACGCCGACGGAGGCGGTCGGCGCCGGCGCGATGGCGCTGTTCGGCGAAAAATACGGCGACGAGGTGCGCGTCGTCGCGATGGGCGCCGGCGACGCCGCCCGCGCCGCCTACTCGATCGAGTTGTGTGGCGGCACCCATGTCCGGCGCACCGGCGATATCGGCCTGTTCCGCATCGTCGCCGAATCCGGCGTCGCCGCCGGGATACGCCGCATCGAGGCGGTGACCGGGCAAGCCGCGGAAGCCCTGCTGCTCGAGACCGACCGCCGTCTGGCCGACATCGCCGGCCTGCTCAAGGCCGGCCAGTCCGAGCTGCCCGAACGCGTCGCGAGCCTGGTCGAGGACCGCCGCC
>CAXTSD010000108.1:7254-7487 GCA_964246775.1 uncultured Acetobacteraceae bacterium
GCGTGCGGCCCAGGAGAAGATGCAGGAGGGCGCCGAGCTGCAGCGCAAACTCGCGACCGGCGAGGGCGCGGCGGCGAGCGAGACCATCGGCGACGTCACGCTGGCCGCCCGCAACCTCGGCGACGTCTCGCCGCGCGACTTGAAGGGCCTCGCCGAGACTATCGGCAGCCAGACCGGCGTCGGCCCCGTTGCCTTGGTGTCGACGGCGCTCATCCGGCCGGTCAGCTCGGCGG
>CAXTSD010000109.1:0-7486 GCA_964246775.1 uncultured Acetobacteraceae bacterium
GTGAAGATCGAGGTGGTCTGCGAGGACGCGATCGTCGAGCGCGCCGTCGAGGCGATCGTCGCCGCGGCGCGCACCGGGCGGATCGGCGACGGCAAGATCTTCGTCTCGGCGATCGAGGAGAGCGTGCGCATCCGCACCGGTGAACGCGGCGAGGACGCAATCTAGCCGCCGCGCCCCACCGCGGTCGGCACGAAGTCGGCACGAGGTTGGCACGAGGCTGGCATGGCGGGCGCCGACCTGCGGGCACTCGTTGCACCGTCGAATAGAGGCTCGCCGTCCGCGTCGTGCGGCCGGCACTTAGGAAGGAACAGCACGGACAATGGCGAAGAAGCCCCCGGCCGCCACTGGCGCCGCCGCACCGGCCCCCGCCGCCAGACCGGCGGCACCCGTCGACCACGTCTCGGCGGTCATGGAGCAGATGCGCGAGAACTCGGTCGAGTTCGTCGACCTGCGCTTCACCGACCCGCGCGGCAAATGGCAGCACACCGCGCAGCACGTCTCCACGATCGATGAGGACGCGTTCCGCGACGGCATCATGTTCGACGGCTCCTCGATCGCCGGTTGGAAGGCGATCAACGAGAGCGACATGATACTGATGCCTGACGCCTCGACCGCGGTCATGGACCCGTTTTCCGCCAAGCCGTCGATGATCCTGTTCTGCGACATCATCGAGCCCTCGACCGGCCAGGGCTACGGGCGCGACCCGCGCAGCACCGCCAAGGCGGCGGAGGCCTACGTCGCCGCGTCCGGCGTCGGCGACCAGGTGCTGGTCGGCGCCGAGGCCGAGTTCTTCATCTTCGACAGCGTGCGCTTCGGCACCGGGCGCAACCACGCGCTCTATCAGATCGACAGCGTCGAGGGACCGGAAGCCAGCCTCAAGGACTATCCCGAGGGCAACATGGGCCATCGCCCGGCGGTCAAGGGTGGCTACTTCCCGGTGCCGCCGGTCGACAACGAGAGCGACCTGCGCGCCGAGATGCTGGCGACGATGGGCGAGATGGGGCTGCCGATCGAGAAGCACCACCACGAGGTCGCGCAGAGCCAGCACGAGCTCGGCACCCGCTTCACGACGCTGGTCAAGATGGCCGACCAGATGCAGATCTACAAATACTGCGTCCACAACGTCGCGCACAGCTACGGCAAGACGGCGACCTTCATGCCGAAGCCGATCTACGGCGACAACGGCTCCGGCATGCACACCCACCAGTCGATCTGGAAGGACGGCAAGCCGCTGTTCGCCGGCAACGGCTACGCCGACCTCTCCGAACTGTGCCTCTACTACATCGGCGGCATCATCCGGCATGCGAAGGCGATCAACGCCTTCACCAACCCGTCGACCAACAGCTACAAGCGCCTCATCCCCGGCTTCGAGGCGCCGGTCCTGCTCGCCTATTCGGCGCGCAACCGCTCCGCCTCATGCCGCATTCCCTACACCACCAGCCCGAAGGGCAAGCGCGTCGAGGTGCGCTTCCCCGACCCGACGGCGAACCCCTACCTCGCCTTCTCGGCGTTGCTGATGGCCGGCATGGACGGCATCAAGAACAAGATCCATCCAGGCGACGCCATGGACAAGGACCTCTACGACCTGCCGCCAGAGGAACTGCATGGCATACCGACGGTGTGCGGCTCGCTGCGCGAGGCGCTCGGCGCGCTCGCCGCGGATCACGAGTTCCTGCTTCAGGGCGACGTGTTCTCGACCGACCAGATCGAGAGCTACATCGAGCTGAAATGGAGCGAGGTGTATCGGTTCGAGCACACGCCGCACCCGGTCGAGTTCGAGATGTACTACTCGGTCTGATCGACCGCACCCGCCTTGCGGCCAGGGGGGGCCCCCGGCCCCCCCCGCGCCCCCCCCCCTCCTCTACTCCTCCGGCCCGGTATCGGCGGGCCCGGTCACGCCGCCGGTGCCGGGCACCGGATCGCTCGCCGGAAACGTATCGTCGAGAGCGTCATCGACCTGCTCGTCGCTATACGGCTTCGGTTCTTCCGTCGTTTCACTCATCGCAGTCTCCTTGGTCGCCGCGGGCGGCGGCAGTACAACACCGCAGGCGGACGGAGTTGCCTTCTCTGCGCGGCGAGGCGCGCTGGTTCAGACCGCCTTCTTGAGGTTGGGGCTGGCCTTGAAGCGCACCGTCTTGCCGGCCTTACCTTGACCGGCGCGCCGGTGCGCGGGTTGAGCGCCTTGCGCGCCTTGGTTTTTCGCACGGTAAAAGTGCCGAACGAGGGCAAGGTGAAGCCGCCCTCACGCTTGAGCTGGCGCACGATCGCCTGGATCAGCTCGCCCGCCGCCTGATTGGCGGCGACACCCGTGCAGTCCGTCGAGTCCTGGATGACGCTGGCGATGAAGGCTTTGCTCATGTGGTGGATGGTCCTCTCGGGATGCGCCTCGCGGGCGGCACGTCGCAAGCGCCGGGTCCTGCCGCACCAGGAAATCAGCCGGCGAGGCGCCGCACTGGCAAGCCGCCCGGTTCTCGCCGCAGCGCGGCCGGCCAGGAACTGCCCGATTTTAAGCAGGAAAGCACGGCTCCGTGAAGGCTAGAGGCGAGATCTGGCCAGGCGGGCGGGGCGGTTCGGGGCGGTTCAGCGCGGCCCGTCGCCTGACGGCGCCGGCCGCGGCGGAAACGCCGGCTGCCACTCCCGCCCGATCTCGTGCGACAGATTGCGGTTGTAAAATGGATCGTCCTGCATCACCGCCGACCAGCGCTCGGCCAGCAAGCGCACCTCCACCCCCTCGCGTTCCGCCCGCGCACCGGCATAGTGCCGGCCGAGCGACAGCGACTCGTAGTGATGCAGCACGGCACTCGCGGCATAGACGACCCGAATGCCGGCCTGCCGGGCGCGCAGGCACAGATCGACGTCGTTGAGCGCAATCGAAAACGCTGGATCGAAGCCGCCGAGCCGCTGCCATAACGAACGCCGGATCAGCAGGCAGGCGCCGGTCACCGCCGAGACGTCGCGGTCGAGCAGCACCGAGCCGAACGGCCCGGGATCTCCCGGGCTGCGAAACCGGTCGTTGTGCTCGCACAGATGCGCAAGCCCGATCACCACGCCGGCATGCTGCACCGTGCCGTCGCCGTAGAGCAGACGCGCGCCGACGATGCCGACGCTCGGATCATCGAGATGCGCGACCATGCAGCCGAGCCAGCCGGGCTCGACCGGCGACACGTCGTCGTTCAGCAACAGCAGCAATTCCGTCCGCAGCGACGCCGCGGCGAGCGCGTTGACCCGTGCGAAGTCGAATTCGGCCATCGGGCAGTGCATCACCCGCACCCGCGGCAGCCGGGCGAGCGACGCCATCACGCGGCGCTGCGCCGGCGATGGGTGCGGGTCCGACACCGCAACAACGACAGCGGCGATCGGATAATCCGTGCCCTCGACGACACGCCGGACACAGGCAAGCACGTGACGCGAGCGACACGCGGAGGCGACGACGATGCCGACGCCGGGTCGGCCGAGCGGCACCGGCCTGACCCGCAGGCCATAGGCGGTGCGTCGGATGTCGCCGGCGACGCCGAGCGCCGCAAGATGTTGCCGCAGCAAAGTTTCCGCCACCGCATTGCTCGGAGTGGCCGTGCTCACGTGCCGGTGCGAGAGTATCGACTGCACGCGCCCGACACAGGGCTCCGCCGTTTCGGTGAACAGACGCAGGCACGCGGCATAGCGGATCAGGTCGGCATGTGCGAGCGCCGCCTCCTGCAGCCCGGCCAGCAGCCGCGGCCGCAACGCCATCACCCCGCTGCTCAAGGTGAACGACCGGAGCAATGCCCGCCCGAGTTGCGGCTTGAAGTGCGGCTTGGCGCGCGAGCCAACCGCCGTGAGTTGGTCATCGTCGCCAGAGGCCAGATCGCTCGTGCCGAGCGCCGTGCTCAGCCTGCCAGGCGCGCCGGGTGCCAGACACTCGCCGGCCTGCAGCACGACAAGCGGACGCTCGCCCGCCTGCTCGAGCGCGGTCCGCCAGCCGGCCAGGTCGCGCACCAGGTGACACCGGCCGAGGCTGGGCTGGCCGTCCAGCGACCGCAGCGTCAGGCGAAGCAGCGCCGGCACGTTCGGATCGTCAATCACCACGGCAGCCAGCGCGTCGGCTGGCAGACACGCTGCCGCCGGATCGCCGGCCGTTTGCCCATTGGTATCGTAAAGCCGCAACCAGACATCGTAGCCCGGCGCCGCGGCGCGCTGCAGCGAGGCACGGCCGATCCTGGCGCGCAGCCGGCCGCTCAGGCCCAGCGGCGATCCCAGCATCGCGCGCGGCAGCGACGGCAGCGCCCGAACCGCCAGGCGCAGCGCCGCCGTCAGCCTTGGCAGGCGACACATATCCGCCTCCGGCTGACGCCAGACCGCACCGAAAATCTCGAAAACCACCGCGCCCGACTGCGCCGGCACATGCACCAGCGCCTGACGACGCTCGGCGTCGGCCGCGCCGCCGAGAAACACTTCGCGAACGACCTGGCCGCGCTGCCGATCGGTCAACGACAGCCGAACCGGCCCCTGCTGTCCTCGCAGGCGCACGACGCACCACTGCCCGGCGAGCCCGGCGGGCAGACTCGCCTCGAGACACCCAGTCTCGCCGGCGACCAGCTTGAGGACGTGACGAGCCGTCAGCGAGCGCGCGCTTCGCGTGCTGACAGGCGCACGCACAAAATCCCGGACTTTGCTTCAACCATCGTTACCCGACAGGCAATCCCGGTGCGGACCGACCAGATCTGGCGAAGATGGTCAAGAAAGCTCACCAAAGAAAACGGCCGGGCCTCGTGAGAGACCCGGCCGCCCAGATCAGACCGAACCGCCTGCCGGCGGTGGCCTATCAGTTATAGTGGATGTTGTTGAGCGAAGAGACGCCGCTGAAGGTGATCTTCGTGCTGTCCGCCAGCGTCACGGTGGTCGATGTGCCGGCGCTGGTGACCGTGGTGTTGGCCGCGGTCGTGCCCGTCAGTTGCAGGATGTCGCCCTTGGCGCTGTTGAAGCCGGCCACCGTCGAAGCCCCGGTCTTGCCCTCGATGAAGTCGTAGAGGGTCGGGCCCGCGCCGCCGGTTATGCTGTTGGTGCCGGAGCCGCCGAAGATGGTGTCCGGGCCGGCGCCGCCGAGTATCGAGGTGGCGCCGCTACCGCCGAAGAAGCCGTTGCCACCGGTTGCCGCCGAACCGTTCAGCGTCTCGCTGCCGCCAGCCGCGACGAGGAAGTTCTTCGCCGTCGATCCGGTCAGCGTGAGCGAGCTGTTGGCGGCGCCGAACAGCGTCTCGATGCCGGCGCCGCCGGTGATCGTCTGCGCTTCGCCCGCCGCCGCGACGAAGAACAACGAGCCGGTGGAGCCATTGATCACCTGCGCGGTCGTGCCACCGAAGATGGTGCTGGCGCCGGCGCCGGCATTCACCGTGTTGGTGCCGCTCGAGCCGGACAGGATCACCTCGCTCCGCGTCGAGGCGCCGCCGAGCGTGTAACTGCTGCCCGTTCCACCAAAGATCTCGCTCAGCGAGCCGGACGCCGTGACCGTGTTGGCGCTGCCCTTCGAGTCGTCGACGATCAGAACGCCGGAGCCGCCGTTGATCGTGTTGTGGCTGTCCGCGGTGATGACCGCGGTCGTGCCGGCGCCGCCGGTGATCGAGTCGCCAGTCCCGGTCGCCGACAACACGACGTTGGTGCCGGTGCCAGTCACGTTGATGATGTTCGCGCCGCCGCCGGCGTCGACCAGGCTGTTGCCCGATGTCACGTTGACGGTGTCGTTGCCGTCGCCGAAGTAGACCTGGTAGGTGCCGCCGCCGGTCGTCGCCGAGGTGAACAGGTTGTTGCCGCCGCCGGTGACGACCGAGCCGCCGCCGGTGCCGCCGTTGAACGTCAGCCCGCCATTGCCGGCGAGCACGCTGACCGACTGGCTGCCGCCGTTGACCGTCTCCGGCGCGCTGAGGCCGTCGACCAGATAGGTGTAGCCGGAGGGGAAGGTGAAGGGCGCCGTGGTCGCCGCCGTCAGCTCGACCTCGCCAGTGCCGCCGCTCGGCACCGGCATCGGCGTCAGGCCGGGCAGGTTCTCGGCGCTGTCGAGCGCCGTCAACGTGCCCTTGTCGTAGGCCGCGCCGATCGTGTTCGCATACAGCAGCGCGTTGCGCACATTGTCGACCGTAAGATCGGTCGAGGCGCCGTTCAGCGGCACCGTGACGATGTCAGTTCCGGCACCATAGACTGTTACAGAAGCCATCTTCAGCTATTCCTCTGACATCCGTATGCCGACGCAAACCGCCCGCAACGCTTGCGGGATCGTTATACGAAACTGTCTCGCCGCAGGCAACAAGAAAATACAACCGCAGAGATGACGGATTGTTTACGGCTCAACCCAGGAAACGAAGTGTGTGCTATCCCGACAAAGGTTAACGGTCGAAATGGAAAACTTAAACGACCCTGAACAGCTTCTGTAACAAAGCCCTGGTTCCCGCCGTCAGCCTGGATCGGCTGAAGTTTATGTTGGATGCATGCCTCTACAGGCCACAATAGTCGTCGGCAGTTTGCGACGACAGATCATTTCAGCCGGCGCGCTGATCTACGCGGGCGGGCTGATCGACGGTTGTGCATTGCAGCGTCGAGGCTGACCGCCCGGCTACCGCCCGGCAGTTCGCGAAGCCGCGGCACTGGTCTATGGCAACATTGCGCCCGACGGGTCAGCCGCATCGGCAGCAGCAGGGAGACAGACGGTTGCACCAGCACCACACCGATGACGCATTGGAGTTGCTGCTCGCCGCCCCGCTCGCACCATGGTTCGAGCGCCCGAGCCGGCTCGGGGTCGACAGCGCCTGGTACGGCCACGTCCCCTTCGCCGCCTGGCTGATGCGCACGATCAGGCCGCGCCTGCTGGTCGAGCTCGGCGCCCATGCCGGCGTCTCCTACGCCGCATTCTGCGACACCGTGCTGCGCGAGCGCCTGCCGACGCGCTGCTTCGCCGTCGACACCTGGCGCGGCGACGAGCACGCCGGCTTCTATGGCGAGGAGGTCTATCTCGAGCTCGAGCGCGCCAACCGCGCGCGCTACGGCACGTTTTCCCGCCTGCTGCGCTGCTCCTTCGACGAGGCGTTGCCGGCGTTCGCCGATGGCAGCGTCGACCTGCTGCATATCGACGGCCGGCACCGCTACGAGGATGTCCGGCACGACTACGAAAGCTGGCTGCCGAAGCTCTCCGACCGCGCGGTGGTGCTGTTTCACGACACCCATGTGCGCGAGCGCGATTTCGGCGTCTGGCGGCTGTGGGCCGAGCTCCGCGAAGCGCATCCCGGCTTCGAGTTCTTCCACGCGCACGGCCTCGGCGTGCTCGCGCCGGGCGATCCGCCAGCCGAGCTCGCCGCCCTGTTCGCCCTGCCCGACGGTCCGGCCGACACGCTGCGCGACCGCGTCGCCCTGCTCGGCGAGCGCTGGGAGGCGGCCTACGACGTGACCCGGCTGCAGCAGGCGGAGGCGGCGGCCGGCAAGCGCGAGGCCGAGCTGCGCGCCTTCGGCGAGACGACGCATG
>CAXTSD010000110.1:0-7485 GCA_964246775.1 uncultured Acetobacteraceae bacterium
GCCCGGCCTGCTGGCGACGCTGCGTGGCCGGATGGAGGCGCTCGAAACCGGCGCCGCCGCCGTCGCCGAGCTTGAAGCCGCACTCGCCAAGGCGCGCCTGCGCTTCGTCGACGCCGCCGAACGGCTCTCGGTTGCGCGCCGCCGGGCCGCCGACCGACTGCAGCAGGCGGTCGGGCGCGAGCTGCCGCCCTTGCGCCTCGACAAGGCGCGCTTCTTCGTCGAGACCGAGCGCCTCGCCGACGCCGAATGGACGGCGCAGGGCGCCGACCTGGTGCGCTTCCTGATCGCCACCAACCCCGGTCAGCCGCCCGGCCCGCTCGGCCGCATCGCCTCCGGCGGCGAGCTGTCGCGGCTGATGCTGGCGCTCAAGGTCGTGCTCGTCAGCGCCTCGCCGGTCCCCACGCTGGTGTTCGACGAGGTGGATAGCGGCATCGGCGGCGCCACCGCGGCGGCGGTCGGCGAGCGGCTCGCCCGGGTGGCGGACGGCGTTCAGGTGCTGGTCGTGACGCACAGCCCGCAAGTCGCCGCGCGCGGGCTCATGCATCTGCTGGTGGCGAAATCGGTGGCCAAGGGACGCACCGAGACGCGCGTGTTGCCGCTCGACGGGCAGACGCGTCGCGAGGAGATCGCCCGCATGCTGGCCGGGGAGACGGTAACCGAGGCGGCGCGGGCGGCGGCCGACGAGCTGCTCGGGGCGTAGCCGGGGCGCCGGCCTCGCCGCCCCTCCCGTCGTTAGGCTCGTCCGGAGAACTGCGACAGCGACACCGGGTCGACCTTCAGCACCGCCAGGGCGCGGCGCCACTTCGTCGCGTGATCGCCGTCGAACACGAGGCCGACATCGGCGGGCGCGGAAAGCCAGGCATTCTGCTGCATTTCGCTGTCGAGCTGGCCGGGTCCCCAACCGGCGTAGCCCAGTGCGAGCAGGCCCTCGCGCGGGCCGCCGCCATCGGCGATCGCCTTGAGCACATCGAGGCTGGCGGTGAGGGCAACGCTGTCGTCCACGACGAGGGAACCGTCACCGGTCCAGTCGGCGGTGTGCAGCACAAAACCGCGTGCGCTCTCGACCGGGCCGCCCCTGCACAGCGCCACGCGCCGGCTCGGTGGCGTCGGCGCGACGCCGAGTTGCGCGAGCAGGTCGTCGAAGCTCGGGCTTTCGAGCGGACTGTTGAGCACGATGCCCATCGCCCCCTCCGGCGTGTGCGCGCAGACGTAGATGACGCTGTGCACGAAATGCGGCGACTCCATCAGCGGCATGGCGATCAGCAACTGGCCGGTGAGATGCAGGCCGGCGTCCTCGGTCTCGGCTCGCGTGCCGGCGGTCGGCTTGCGCCGCCGCGGCGCCGCGGGCTTGGCGCGAGACCCCGGCGCCTGCCCGGTTTTAAGCGTCGAGAGGGCATCGGCATCGCTTGGCTTGCGCGGGCGAGGCGGCTTGTCTTGCATCGTCGGTCTGTCCTCGGCTCGGCGGTCCCAGCGCGGGCCGGGAGAACTCCCGGTCGCTCTCACCGTCATACGCCCGGGCGGAAACATGGATGTGTCAAGAATTGGCGCCGCACGGCGCGACCGCAAGCAGTCCGCGGCAACGTGACTTTCCTGTCATCCGCCGTTACAGCTACGTTCACCACATGTTCGAAGAGGTGCCGAGATGACGATCAAGGTAGGCGACACGCTGCCGTCCCTGAAGCTGACGTTGTCGACCGTCGATGGCTCGGAGGAGGTCACCACCGAGGCATTGTTCGGCGGCAAGCTCGCCGTGCTGTTCGGCACGCCCGGCGCCTTTACCCCCACCTGCAGCGCCCAGCATCTTCCGGGCTTCCTCAACACCCTTCCGTCGCTGCAGGAAAAGGGCGTCGAGACGGTCGTCTGCATGGCGGTCAACGACGTCTTCGTGATGGGCGCCTGGGCCAAGTCGCAGGCGGTGGGAGATCGCATCGTCATGCTCGCCGACGGCTCCTGCAGCTTCACCCACGCGCTCGGCCTCGAGCTTGACCTGACCGGGCGGGGGCTCGGCATACGCTGTCAGCGCTTCGCCCTGATCGCCGACGACATGAAGATAACCCATCTGGCGGTCGAGCCGCCTGGCGATTTCGGGGTGAGCAAGGCGGAAAGCATACTCGACGCGCTCTGAGCCCTGATCGGCGTGCAGACCAATCAGCGCATCGACGGCCGCCGGCTATGGGACAGCCTGATGCGGATGGCGGCGATCGGCGCTACGGCCAAAGGCGGGGTCTGCCGGTTGTCGCTCAGCGATGTCGACGCCGCCGGGCGGACGCGGTTCCGCGAGCTTTGCGAAACGGCAGGGCTGGCCGTGCGTGTCGACGCCATGGGCAACATGTTTGCCCGGCGCGCCGGGCGCGATCCCGCCCGGTTGCCGGTGCTGTTCGGCAGCCATCTCGACAGCCAGCCCACGGGGGGCAAGTTCGACGGCGCGCTCGGCGTGCTCGCCGGGCTCGAGGTGATGCGCACACTCGACGAGCTCGGCGTGCAGACGGCGGCGCCGCTCGAACTGGTGAACTGGACGGACGAGGAGGGCAGCCGCTTCGGCCAGAGCCTGATGGGCAGCGGCGTCTGGGCCGGCCAGTACGACGAGGCCGCGATGCTGGCGCTGACCGATGCCGATGGCGTGCGCGTCGGCGATGCGCTCGACGCGATCGGCTTTCGCGGCGCCGAGCCGGCGCGGGCGTTCGCGGCGGACAGCTATTTCGAGCTGCACATCGAGCAGGGGCCGATACTGGAGCGCGAAGGCCGCGCGATCGGCGTCGTCACCGGGGCGCAGGCGCAAATCTGGTACGCCGCCGAGCTCACCGGCCGGGACGCGCATGCCGGCACCACGCCGCCTTCGGCGCGGCGCGACGCCCTGGTCGCCGGCGCACGCATCGTCGAGCTGGTCGACCAGCTGATGCGGGCGCGTGGCGAGGAGGGTCGCGGCACCGTCGGGCGTCTCGTCGTTGCTCCGAACAGCGGCAACGTCGTGCCCGGCTCGGTGCGGCTCTCGGCCGAGTTCCGCCATCCCGACACCGCCGAGATCGACCGCATCGATGCCGAGTTCCGGCGCGAGGCCGAAGCGATCGCAGGCCGCAGCGGTGTCGCCTTGTCGCTCACGCCGCTGGTCCGCATACCGGCGCAGGCGTTTGATCCCGACTGCGTCGCCCTGGTGCGGCAGGCCGCCGAGCGACTTCATCTGCCGGCGCAGGACATCGTCTCGGGCGCCGGCCACGACGCCGTCTACGTCGCGTCGCGCATTCCGACGGCGATGATCTTCACCCCGTGCAAGGACGGGCTGAGCCACAACGAGGCGGAGAGCATCGAGCCGGGCGAGGCGGAGGCAGGCTGCCAGGTGCTGTTCGAGGCCGTGCTCGCGCGGGCGAACCGGGTAGCGGGGTAACAGAAAGCAGTTCTTTTTCGAGAAAAAGAACCAAAAAGCTTTTGTTTATTTATGAGCAAAAGTTTTTTGCTACTTTTATTCAAAAAAGTAGGCCTTTCTTAGTTACCTGCGGCGCAGGCGCGGGCGCCGCTCAGCTTCAGGTATTCCAGCTTGTAGGCGTAGTCCGATTGAAACGCCTCGGCGGCGCCGTCGAGGCCGGGCGACACGAGCAGCGTCAGCCTTGGCGTCGGCAGGAACAGCAATGGCTGCTCGGCCGCGAGATAATCCTCGAGCGCGAACAGCGCCTGCCGGCCCGGCTCGCCGCTCAGCCTGGCGAGCAGCGCGTCGACCCGTGGGTCGGCGTAGTGTCCGGCATTGACCGACGAGGTGCTGGCGAACACGTCGAGCGACGGATAGACGCCGATGCCGGTCAGGCCGGACACGGTCTGCCAGCCGGCCGGGTGATTATAGGCGGTCTCGATGAACTGGTTGAGCGCCAGCGGCCGGATGTCCATGCGTATGCCGATCCTGGCGAGCCCGGCCTGCACGAATTGCGCGGTGAGCAGGATCGCGTCGAACCCGGCCGGCAGCAGATCGGTCCATTGCAGCCGCACGCCCTGACGCTGCATCACCCCATCGGAAGCGCGCGAAAAACCGGCGGCGGCGAGCAGCGCCTCGGCATGGGCGGGGTCGTAGCCGACGGGGAACCGTCCGGCCCGCGCATCTGGCGACAGATAGCCGGTCATCGCCGTCGGCACCGGGCCGAGCACCGGCGCGCCGCGACCGTGGTCGACGACGGCGATCAGCTCCTGTTGGTTCACCGCATCGGCGATCGCCTGACGCACCCGGACGTCGCGAAAAAAGCCGACGCTCGGGTTGGCGAAATTGTATGCGAAATACTGCAGGGCCTCGTCGTCGCGCAGCGAGACGGCGCGGTAGCCCGGCAAGGCGAGTGCGGCGGCAAGCAGGCTGATCGGCGCCAGCGCCGCGTCGAGCTCGCCGGCCCGCAGCAGGGTCAGCGCGTCGCCGCCGACGACGAAGCGGACGACCAGGCGGGCGATCGTCGCCGGCCTGCCCGACCAGGCCGGATTGGGGGCGAGGACGACGTACTGGCCCGGCCGGTAGTCGGCCAGGCGGAACGGCCCGTCGACCACGGACAGGAACCGGCGGTCGGTCTGCAGGCGCCGCTGCTGCTCGAGCGGTATGCCGCCCCAGGCGTGCCGCGGCAGCGCCAGCAGGTTCATCAGCCCGAGCGCCTCGAACCACTCGACATTGACCGGCCGCGTCGTCCGCACGACGAGGGTGAGCGGCCCGTCGCTCGTGACCGCGGCGAGCAACCCCGGCACGCCGCCGACACCGTCGTTGAAGTAGGCGCGGCCGAGGCCGCGGATCAGCTCGACGGCGTAGACGATGTCGTCCGCCGTCACCGCCGCGCCATCCGACCAGCGCCAGGGTTTGAGGCGGACCCGGAACACCGTACGGTCCGCCGAGACGTCGATCGAGGACGCCTGCGAATTGGCGAAGTCGATGCTGCCGTCGTGAGCAAACCACAGCATCGGCCGGAACAGCTGGGCGTAGACCAGCGCATCGGAGACCGAGTGGGTCAGCAGCGGGTGCAGCGACGAGATCGCGCCCTCGACGGGTATCACCGCGTTGCCGCAAGCTGGCGCGGCGGCGGAGGGCGAGCCCGACAGCAGCGCGCCGGCGGCGAGCGCCCCGGCGGCAAGCGCTCTCAGGTCCGAACGAACGCCCTCGATTGCTCTAGCCTCCAACTCTGCATTGCGCGACAGTCGAAGGCGGGCGTCGCCCGCCCAAAAGCAAGCCGTGCTTCAAGCGGCAAATCACGCAGGGAACACAAGCATGGACATGATTGCACAGGATCCGCGACTCGGCGGCGCCGCACGCGATTTTCTCACGCGCGGCGGCAAGATGCTGATCAATGGCGAGCTCGCCGCCGCCGCCTCCGGCAAGACGCTGCCGGTGTACAACCCCGCCACCGGCCAGGTGATCATGAGCGTCGCCGAGGCGGATCGCGAAGACGTGAACCGCGCCGTCGCCGCCGCCCGTCGCGCCTTTGACGACGGCTCCTGGGCGCGCGTCACGCATTCCGAGCGCGGGCAGCTGCTGTGGAAGCTCGCCGACCTGATCGAGCGCCATGCCGACGAGCTCGCGGAGCTCGAGAGCCTCGACAACGGCAAGCCGGTCGGCATCGCCCGCCATGCCGACGTGGCGCTGGCGATCGACATGTTCCGCTACATGGCCGGCTGGGCGACCAAGATACGCGGCGCCACGCTGCCGCTGTCATTGCCCGGCGAGTACCTGTCCTACACGCTGCGCGAGCCGGTCGGCGTCGTCGGCCAGATCATTCCGTGGAACTTCCCGCTGCTGATGGCGGCGTGGAAGATCGCGCCGGCGCTGGCCACCGGCTGCACCGTGGTGCTCAAGGCCGCCGAGCAGACGCCGCTCACGGCGCTGAGGTTCGCCGAGCTAGTGATCGAGGCCGGCCTGCCGCCCGGCGTGCTCAACATCATGACCGGCTACGGCGAGACCGCGGGGGCTGCGATCGCCGAGCATCCGGACGTCGACAAGGTCGCCTTCACCGGCTCCACCGAGGTCGGCAAGATCATCGCCCGCGCGGCAACCGGCAACCTCAAGAAGGTCACGCTCGAGCTCGGCGGCAAGTCGCCGCTGATCGTCTTCCCCGACGCCGACATCAGCAAGGCGATCCCGGGCGCCGCCTCGGCGATCTTCTTCAACCAGGGCCAGGTCTGCTGCGCCGGCTCGCGCCTGTTCGCCCACCGCTCGGTGTTCGACCGCGTGCTGGAGGGCGTGTCCGGCATCGCGACGAACATCAAGGTCGGCCCGGGGCTCGATCCGGCGACCGAGATGGGGCCGCTGGTGTCGGACGAGCAGTTCCAGCGCGTCACCGGCTACATCGATGCCGGCCGCAAGGAGGGCGCCTCCATCGTCGCCGGCGGCCATCCGGTGAGCGACAGCAACGGCGGCTATTTCGTGCAGCCGACGGTGATGGCCGACACCAACCGCGACATGAAGGTGGTCAGCGAGGAGATCTTCGGCCCGGTGCTGGTCGCCCAGCGCTTCGACGATGACGATCTCGACCGGATCGCGAAAGAGGCGAACGACACCATCTTCGGCCTCGCCGCCTCGGTGTGGACCGGCAACCCTGGTGTTGCTCACAAGATGGCGCGGCGCATCAGGGCCGGCACGATCTGGCTGAACTGCCACAACGTGTTCGACGCCAACCTGCCGTTCGGCGGCTACAAGCAGTCTGGCTGGGGCCGCGAGATGGGCGAGGAGGTGCTGCACAACTACACCGAGACCAAGGCAGTCACCCAGGCGCTCTGATCTGTCTTCGCGTGGCGGGTCCGGGTCACGCCGGGCCCGCCGGTCTCCGGGGCCCAAACCCGCCATGGCGCCGGCCCCGCCGTCGTCGCGCGGATCCTCGCCGAGCAGCGACGCGGCGTCCGAGGCCCAGGCGAGGGTCACCGCGGCACCCGGCTCGGGCAATCCGGCGGCGCGCCAGGCGGGCAGCGACGCCGTTATCTCGCCGAGCTCGGTCGCGAGACGCAGGCGCAGCACGGCGCCGGTGCCGCCCGCCTCGAGCACGGTGCCGGCGATCCGGTTGTCGGCGGCCGACGCCGCATCGACGAGGACGAGCCGCTCCGGCCGCAGGCACAGGCTGACCGCTGCGCCAAGCCTCGGGCGCTCCTCGTCATCGCCGAGGAACTGCACGAAGCGCCCGCGCTCGCCGGGGGCGCCGCGATCGGCACCGCCCGCCCAGGTGAAGCCGCCGTGGTGCGCCGCGCGCCCCGCACCGGGCAGCCCGGTCGCCGGGCCGCGCAGCCGCGCCGCCCCGGCGGGGGTCGGCCGGTCATAGAGCGCCTGCGGCGAGCCGTCCTGCACGATCCGGCCACGGTCGAGCAGCACGACCCGGTCGGGCAGGCCGAGCGCCAGCCGCGCGTCGCGGGTGGCGAACACCACCGCCCGCCCGTCGCTCGTCGCATCGCGCAGCAACCGCGGCAGGGCGAGGCGCATCGGCTCGGCGAGCCCAGCGAGCGCCGCGTCGTCGATCAGCAGCAGCCGCATCCGGCGCAGCAGCATGC
>CAXTSD010000111.1:0-7450 GCA_964246775.1 uncultured Acetobacteraceae bacterium
GGCAAGGGGCTTTGCCCCTTGACCCCATTAAAGGCGGAGCCTTTAAAATCCATTTCGTTTAGGTTTGCGTCTCACCTCTGAGTTCCGATTAGGTGTGAGTCGAGTTTGTGCTTCGCAAAGCGAAGGCTTCCACTTCGGGGGCATAGCCTTAATAAATCAAAAGCTTTTTGGTTCTTTTTCTCGAAAAAGAACCGCTTCCTTCACCATCTGCTCAAAACCCAAGCACGGCATCGATCGAGGCGGTAAACTGGCCGTTGTCGCGGTTGTTGTTGAACGGCAGCGAGTCGTTGAGCGAGCGGGCGTAGCGCAACTCGGGTCGGATCAGCAGCAGGCTCACCGGCTTGCCCAGCGCCGGCTTGATGCTGGCGCCGATCGTGAACTCGCCATAGGTGGTGCGCGGCAGCGCGGCGGCCGTGTTGGCAAAGCCGCCGATGGCGTCGATCGCATCCAGATTGTTCGGGTTTCGGGTGACGTAGAAGCCGTTATTGTCCCGCCACACTTCGGCGCGGCCGTTCAGCGTCACCGTGTCCGACAGCGCATACGACGCGTATTGTGCCGCGCCGTAGCCTTCCGCGTTGAAATAGTCGTCGCGGACGTAGTTGCCTTCCGTCGTCAGCGTCAGCTTGCCGGTCGCCTTGTAGGTCAGCACGACGTCGTTGTAGTAGCGCAGCGCGGCGTTCACGTTCGGATACAGCCGGGACGGGTTTTCGGCGCCGACGTGGCTGAGCGCGACGAGGGTCAGCTTGCCGCCGGCGAGATTGTTGAGCGTGAAGCCGAACAGTCCGGCCGGCGCGCCGTTGTTGTCGCCGCTGTTGGCGCCGAGCGTGGTCTGGTTGCCGCTGTCGACGCCGAGGGTGATGTCGAGCGTGTCGTTCACGTGGGTGATCGTCTGCACGCCGGTATGCAGGAACGGCACGCCGAAATTGTAGATGAAGGAGTGGCTGTAGAACGGGTTCTGCGACGGGTCGATCACCTCGTAGCCGAGCGGGCTCGGATACTGGCCGGCCTTGACGTCAATGCCGCCGGCGGTGAGCCAGGGCAGGTGCGCCGTCACGTTCGCTTCGATGAAGCTGAGCTGATAGCGGTCGGCTATGTCGCGGTCGAGTTCGCCGACGAAATGGTAGTAGCGCGCGTCCGAGCCGTACAGCAACTGGGCGGCGAAGCCGAAATCGTAGCCGGTCGCCTTCGGATCGGTCGTCCGCTGCACCGTCAGCAGCACCTGATCGAGGGTTGCCTCGTTTGCGTGATCGGTGACGAGGTCGCCGACGTCGAGGCCATCCCTCGGGCGGTCGCCGTTGAGGGTAAAGCCGGCCTCGATCTGCGCCGCTTCGCTGACGCCGTTGAACCAGGCCGCCGAGAACAGCGGCGGCACCGTCACCGTTGTCGCAGCGGGGGTCGCAGCGGGCGTCGAAGCGGGGGTCGCAGCTGGCGGCGCCGATTGCGCGAGCTGGACATCGGCCGCATCGGCAGCGGCGGCGAACGCCGCCATGCCGATTACAGCGACAGCCATATACGAAGCGTGGGTTTGGCGCGTCATCCGTCCTGCGACCTTGCAATGTGCGGGCCGCAAAGGCGTCGAAGCCGCATAAAAAAGCCATTCGTCTTCGGCCGCGGACGATACTGGCCGACCGCGTGGCCCGCGCGTCACGCCTTCTTGCGCTTCCTCTCCTTCGCCGGCGCGTTTGCCGGCGCCTTGGCAGGAGCCTTCTCCTTCTGGGCCCTGGTTTGCGAGGGCGCCGCGCCGCCCTTCGCCCGCTCGAGCACGAAGCGCGCGTAGTCGTCCATGTCGCCGTCGAACGGGGCAACCGTGCCGTCGGCGGCGAGCCACAGCCGGTCGGCGACCAGCTCCATCAGCGAGCGGTCGTGGGTGATCAGGATGACCGCGCCCGCGTAGTCGTTCAGCGCGTCGAGCAGCGCCCGCCTGCTGTCGATGTCGAGATGATTGGTCGGCTCGTCGAGTATGAGCAGATGCGGCGCGGCCATGGCAACGATGTTGAGCAGCAGCCGGGCGCGCTCGCCGCCGGAGAGCGCCTCGGTGGTGGTGGCCTGCTTGTCGAAGGCGATGCCGAAGCTCGCGAGGCGTGAGCGGTGCTGCTGGTCGCTGTCGGCGGGGCGCGCCTCGCGCATGATGTCGAGCGCGGTGTCGGCCGGGTTCAGCGCCTCGATCTGGTGCTGGTGGAACCAGCCGACCTGCAGCCGGCCCTCGCGCGTGAGCCGCCCGGCGCGGATCGGCAGCGCGCCGGCCGCGAGCTTGGCGAAGGTCGATTTGCCGGCGCCGTTCACCCCGAGCAGGCCGATGCGGTCGGCGATGTCGAGCCGCAGGTTGAGGTTGCTCAGGACCGGCGGGTCGTCGCCGTAACCGATCGAGGCGTGTTCGAGTCGCAGCAGCGGCGGCGCCAGCGGGCGCGGCGGCGAGGGCAGCAGGAACGGCGCGACGCGCTCCTCGATCGTGGCCGCGACCGGCTGCAGCTTGGCCAGCCGCTTGACCCGCGACTGCGCCTGCGCGGCCTTGGCGGCGGAGGCGCTGAAGCGGTCGATGAAGGATTGCAGGTGGGCGCGCTCGGCCTCCTGCTTGGCCCTGGTTGACGCGGCAAGGCGGAGCTTCTCCGCCCGCCGCTTCTCGAAATCGTCGTAGCCGCCGGTGTAGAGGTCGAGCCGGCGCTCGGTGATGTGCAGGATCGCGTCGACCGAGTTGTTCAGCAGCTCGCGGTCGTGGCTGATGATCAGCGCCGAATTCGGGTAGCGGGCGAGGCGCGCCTCGAGCCAGAGCGCGCCTTCGAGATCGAGATAGTTGGTCGGCTCGTCGAGCAGCAGCAGGTCGGGCTGGCTGAACAGCGCGGCGGCCAGTGCGACGCGCATGCGCCAGCCGCCGGAGAACTCGGCCAT
The DNA here is from genome assembly GCA_964246775.1 of uncultured Acetobacteraceae bacterium. Classification (GTDB taxonomy): domain Bacteria; phylum Pseudomonadota; class Alphaproteobacteria; order Acetobacterales; family Acetobacteraceae; genus CAXMMR01. Next base: position 2,887 of record CAXTSD010000111.1, read on the forward strand.
CGGACGGGCGAGGTCCTCGGTCGAGAAGCCGAGTCCGCTCAGGATCTCGGCGGCGCGGGCGGGCGCGCTGTCGGCGTCGATCTCGATCAGCCGGCCCCAGATGTCGCCCATGCGCTCCGGTTCGGCGGTCTCGAGCTCGCTATACAGCGCCGCGCGTTCGAGGTCGGCGGCGAGGATGGTGTCGAGCAGGCAGAGCGGCGTCGCCGGGTGCTCCTGATCGACGGTCGCGAGGCGCGCCGCCTTCGGTATCGCGATGTCGCCGCTGTCCGGCTGCAGCTCGCCCTTGATCAGTTTGAACAGGGTCGACTTGCCGACGCCGTTGCGCCCGACCAGGCCGACCTTGGCGTTGTTCGGCAGGCTGACCGAGGCGCGCTCGAAAAAGCGCCGTCCCCAGGCGTTGAAGGTGAGCGCTTCAATCTTCAGCATGGTGCACCGGCCGCTTCGGGTTCAGAGATCATCGCCAGTCGCCGTAGGCGGCGAAAGGCGGGTTGCACAAGCCGGGCTTGCCGTAGCCGAGCGCCGCCCCGTCCAGCGTCTCCACCCGCCCGCCGGCGGCAACCATCACCGCCTGCCCGGCGGCGACGTCCCACTCCATCGTCGGCCCGAGCCTCGGATAGAGGTCGGCCTGCCCGGCGGCGACCAGGCAGAGCTTGAGCGATGAGCCGGCCGAGCGGCGTTCGGCGACGCGCCGTCCGGCGAGCCGGCAGGCGAGGAAACGCTCGAGCGCCGCCGGGTCGCCATGGCTGCGGCTCGCCAGAACGGTGAGTCCCGCCTCCGGCGGCACGCGCACGCGGATCGGCGTCGCGCCGGCGGCGCCGTGCAGACTCGCGGTGCCCGGCCCGGCGCCGGTGTAGGTCTGCCCGGTTGTCGGCGCGTGCACGAGGCCGAGCACCGGCGACGCGTTGTCGATCAGGGCGATGTTGACGGTGAACTCGCCGTTGCGGTCGATGAACTCGCGCGTCCCGTCGAGCGGATCGACCAGCCAGAAGCGCCCGCCGGCGATGTCGGTGCCGTTGACGTCGGGGCCAGGTCCGGATTGCTCCTCGCTGATCACCGGCAGGTCCGGCGTGAGCTCCGCGAGTGCTGCGAGGATGACGCGCTCGGAGGCCTGGTCGGCCGCGGTCACCGGGCTGCCATCCGCCTTCAGCGTGGTCTTCGGCGCCGCGTAGAAACGCAACGCCTCGCGCCCTGCCGCCGCGATCACCGGCAGCAGCGCCGCCAACAACGCATCAAGCCGTGGCGTCACGCCACGCCGCGCAGCCAGCCGCCCGAGGTGAGCGCCTCGACGATGTCGTCGGCCGCCTGCTCGGGCGTTGTCCGCGTCGTGTCGATGCGCAGCTCCGGGCTCTCCGGCGGCTCATAGGGCGAGTTGATGCCGGTGAAATGTGCGATCTGGCCGGCGCGCGCCTTTTTGTACAACCCCTTCACGTCGCGGCTTTCCGCGTCAGCGAGCGGCGTGTCGACAAACACCTCGATGAATTCGCCAGGGGCCAGCAGCTGGCGCGCGAACTGGCGCTCCGAGCGGAACGGCGAGATGAAGGCGGTGAGCACGATCAGCCCGGCATCCACCATCAGCTTGGCGGTCTCGGCGACGCGGCGGATGTTCTCCACCCGGTCGGCATCGGTGAAGCCGAGATCGCGGCTGAGACCGTGGCGGATGTTGTCGCCGTCGAGCAGGTAGCTGTGATTGCCGTTCGCGAACAGCCGCTTCTCGACCAGGTTCGCGATCGTCGACTTGCCGGCGCCGGACAGGCCGGTGAACCACAGCACGCAGGGGCGCTGGCGTTTCTGCGCGGCGCGCGAGGCGCGGTCGATCTCGATCGCTTGCCAGTGGATGTTCTGCGCCCGGCGCAGGGCGAAGCGTATCATCCCGGCGCCGACCGTCTCGTTGCTGAGGCGGTCGATCAGGATGAAGCCGCCGGTGTCGCGATTGGCCTCGTAGGGATCGAAGGCGACCGGCTGATCGAGGCTGATATTGCACAGCCCGACCTCGTTCAACTCGAGCGCGCGCGCCGCGACGTGCTCGAGCGTGTTCACGTTGACCTTGTGCTTGAGCGCGGTGACCGAGCCGGCGACGCTGCTGGTGGCGAGCTTGAACAGGTAGGGACGGCCGGGCAGCATCGCGCGCTCGCTCATCCACACGAGGCTCGCCTCGAACTGGTCCGACACCCCCGCCGGGTCGTCGGCGGCGCAGATCACGTCGCCGCGGCTGATGTCGATCTCGTCCTCGGTCACCAGCGTCACCGACTGGCCGGCGACCGCGAGCTCCATCTCGCCGTCGAGCAGAACACGGGCGACGCGGCTCTGCCTGCCGGACGGCAGCACTGTCACGCGGTCGCCTGGCCTGACCGTTCCGGAGGCGATCTGGCCGCAATACCCGCGGAAGTCGAGGCTCGGCCGGTTCACCCACTGGACCGGCAGGCGAAACGGCTGCGCCTGCGCCTCGCCAGGCAGCGCGACCGTCTCGAGATGGGCGATCAGCGGCGGGCCGCCGTACCACGCCATGCGACCGCTCGGCTCAGTCACGTTCTCGCCGGCCAGCGCGGACATCGGTATCGCAACGATCTGGCGGAAGCCGAGCGGTTCGGCGAATGCGGTGTAGTCGGCGACGATGCGGTCGAACACCGCCTGGTCGTAATCGACGAGGTCCATCTTGTTGACCGCGAGCACGACCGATTTCACGCCGAGGAGCGAGACGAGAAAACTGTGCCGGCGGGTCTGCACCAGCACGCCGCGACGCGCGTCGATCAGGATCACCGCGAGCTCGGCGGTCGAGGCGGCGGTGACCATGTTGCGGGTGTATTGCTCGTGTCCCGGCGTATCGGCGACGACGAACTTCCGCCGCTCGGTCGAGAAGAAGCGATAGGCGACGTCGATCGTGATCCCCTGTTCGCGCTCCGCCGCCAGCCCGTCGACGAGCAGGGCGAAATCGATCTCCTGGCCCTGGGTGCCGAGCTTGCGGCTATCCGCCTCGAGCGCGCTGAGCTGGTCCTCGAGGATCAGCTTGCTATCGTAGAGCAGCCGGCCGATCAGCGTCGACTTGCCGTCATCGACCGAGCCGCAGGTGATGAAGCGCAACAGGCTTTTCTGTTCATGGCTCGCCAGATAGGCGCCGATGTCGCGCGCGATCAGCTCCTGCGACACGTGGGCGCCAGATCCCGCGGCTTGGCCGGCCGGCTGGTCGGCGTCCATCAGAAATATCCCTCGCGCTTCTTCTTCTCCATGCTCGCCGCCTCGTCGTGATCGACGGCGCGGCCCTGCCGTTCCGAGGTCGTCGCGAGCAGCATCTCCTGGATGATCTCGGGCAACGTGCTGGCGGTGCTGGCGACGGCGCCGGTCAGCGGGTAGTCGCCGAGCGTGCGGAAGCGTATCGATTGCAGCCGCGGCGCGACGCCGGCCGGGATGCGCATGCGCTCGTCGTCGACCATGATGATCAGGCCGTTATGGGTAACGACCGGCCGCTCCTTTGCGAAATACAGCGGCACGATCTCTATCTGCTCGCGGGCGATGTATTGCCAGATGTCGAGCTCGGTCCAGTTCGACAGCGGAAATACGCGCAGGCTCTCGCCCGGGGCGTGGCGGACGTTGTAGAGGTGCCACAATTCGGGTCGCTGGCGCTTCGGGTCCCAGCGATGCGAACGCGAGCGCAACGAGAACACGCGCTCCTTGGCGCGGCTCTTCTCCTCGTCGCGGCGGGCGCCGCCGAACGCCGCGTCGAAGCCGTGCGCGTCGAGCGCCTGCTTCAACGCCGCGGTCTTCATGATGTCGGTGAAGGCGGGATGATCGAACGGGTTCACCCCCTGCGCCACGCCCTCGGCGTTCACGTGCTCGATCAGCTCGAGGCCGAGCTCGCGCACGATGCGGTCGCGAAACGCGATCATCTCGCGAAACTTCCAGCCGGTGTTCACGTGCAGCAGCGGGAACGGCGGCTTGCCCGGCGCGAACGCCTTGAGCGCGAGGCGCAGCATCACCGCGCTGTCCTTGCCGACCGAATACAGCATGACCGGACGCGCCGCCTCGGCGACGGTCTCGCGCAGTATCTGGATGCTCTCCGCCTCCAATCGCTGCAGATGGCTGAGCGACGTTGATGTCGGCGGCGGGTCGGCGGCGGGCTCGGCAACAGCCGGGCTGGCAACGGTCATGCGGGGTTAGTCCGGACGAGTGGGCGGGGCGCGAGGCGGCGTGCGCGAGGCCGGCGCCCGCCTCGACGGCGCCCGGGTGATGTCTATTCCTGCGTATCGGCGCCGCTGCCCGAGCCGGTGATGCCGGCGCGCGACGGCGCGTCCGCATGCGGCTGCACCTGCGTCGTCATCAGCTCGAGCTCGTGATCGACCGCATCGCTGCCGCCCTGCTCGGCCGGCGCCGGGTCGTCGGCGCCGATCTCGCCGCCGGCCTCGGCCAGCAGCGCCTCGACCGCCTGCGGATCGGTGCGGCGCGCCTGTTCGAGCAGCAGGTCGGCGCGATCGTGGTCGCCGGCTTCACGGGCGCTGAGCGCCGCCTCGGCGAGGGCGCGCGCCTCGCCGTGCTTGTCGCGCGGGCCGTCGCCGCCGGGTCCGGTTCCTGT
>CAXTSD010000112.1:0-7436 GCA_964246775.1 uncultured Acetobacteraceae bacterium
CCCCCGCCCCAGCTACGACCGCGTCGGCGTACTACGTCTCGGTGTCCGGCAGCGACGGCGGCGACGGCAGCCTCGCGCACCCGTTTGCGACCCTGGCGCGGGCGCAGCAGGCGATGGCGGGCGGCACCGTGCGCACAACCTACGTCGAGACCGGCACCTACACGCCGTCATCGACGCTCACGCTGACCGGCGCCGATGACGGCATGCGGTTTCTCGCGGCGCCCGGCGCCGCTGTGACGCTCAATGGCGGCACGCTCGCCAATCTGATCACGCTGAACGACGTGAGCAACGTCACGATCTCGGGCTTCCAGTTCGCAAGCCTTGCCCCTGGCGGCGTCGCGCTCAACATCACCGGCGGCGGCGCCAACGCGATCACCGGCAACCTGTTCACCGCTCCCGGCGAGGCGATCCTGCTGACCGGATCGAGCAACAACGTGATCTCCGGCAACGAGATCAACAACGCCGCGACCAGCGCCGTCGAGGCCAAGGACGGCAGCAACGGCAACCTGTTCGACAGCAACCTGATCAACGGCACCGGCGCGCTCGACACCCAGGGCGGCGGCTTCTTCCTGCACGGCGCCAACGGCAACACGATCTCGCACAACCTGGTCGAGAACACCGCCGGCATGGGCATCGGCATCGAGAACTGGGACGCGAGCACGATCAACGTCGGCAACACGATCGCCTATAACCAGGTGCAGAACACCGATCTCAAATCGACCGACAGCGGCGCCATTTACCTGCTCGGCCGCAGCCAGGTCGACACCAAGGCGGTAGTCACCGGCAACGCCGTCGACGGCACCGGCCCGGCGAACCAGCATTCCGTCGGCATCTATCTCGATGACTCGACGAGCGGCGCCACGGTGACCAGCAACACGGTGCGCGGCGTCGGCAGCGACGCGGTCGAGATCCATGGCGGCAACAACGACACGCTCGCCAACAACATCTTCGACCTCGGCAGCGGCAGCCCGTCCGCCGTGTTCTTCCAGGCGGCGCCGGCCGATACCGGGCCGCCGCTCGCGATGAGCGGCAACGCGGTGAATGGCAACATCATCTACAGCAGCGGCGCGTCGCCGAAAATCTACGCCTATCTTTCGGGCGGTCAGCCGACGATTTCCGGCAATCTCTACTACGACACCCTGAACGCCTCGATGACGACCGCCGCGCCAACAGCGGACACCAGCCCGCATTACGGCAGCACGCAGTTCGCGCAAGCTGCCGCTGGCGGCCTCTACAGCGCCGCTGCCGCCAGCGCCGCCGGCATCGGCTTCACCGCGATCGACCAGAGCACGGTCGGGCTGCACCCGACGACCGCGCACTGGTATTGAAGGCGGCGCGCCTGGGCGAGCGCGCGTTCCGCCTCGCCCAGCGGTCCTCAGAACCGCGACCCGTTTTCCCGGCGACATGACCGGGCTTTTGACAGCTGTCAAAAGCTTTGCGGATCGGCGCACGTTGGTTTACGCCTGTTCGCCGTGAACTACGGAAGCAGGCGTAGGTGGCGCAGCATGTCATGCAGCTACAGTCTGAAGAGATCGACGACGTCATCCGCGCCGACGCCGAGGCGCTGAGCCAGGAGCTGTTCAGCCTTCGGGCGCGGCTTTTCCCGCCGAGCGCCAGCAAGCAACTTCGCCACTTCTCGAGCGGCGAGGCGGCGGCGCTGATCGGCGTGACCGACGCCTATCTGCGCCAGCTTTCGATCAGCGGCGAGGGGCCAAAGCCGCTCCAGGCGCCAGGTGGACGCCGATCCTACGCACTGGCGCAAATCAATGAGCTGCGCCGCTACCTGGCGAGCGACGGCAAACGTGACTACCTGCCGACGCGCCGGGCCGGCGACCACATGCAGGTTATCGCGGTCACCAATTTCAAGGGCGGCTCGGGCAAGACGACGACGTCGGCGCATCTGGCGCAGTTCCTGGCGCTGCGCGGCTTTCGAGTGCTCGCCATCGACCTTGACCCGCAATCCAGCCTTTCCGCCCTGTTCGGCATCCAGCCGGAAACCGACCTGGCCGGAAACGAGACGCTTTACGCGGCCTTGCGTTACGATGATGAGCGCCGCGCTCTCGCCGAGGTCATCAGGCCGACCTACTTTCCGGGCATCGACCTGGTTCCAGGCAATCTGGAGCTTCAGGAATTCGAGCACGACACCCCGCGCGTCCTGGCGCGCGGCAGACGCGGCGAGCACGACCTGTTCTTTGCCAGGATACGCCACACGCTCGACAGCGTCGAGGCGCGCTACGACGTCGTCGTCATGGATTGCCCGCCGCAGCTGGGCTTTCTGACCCTGGGCTCGCTGTGCGCGGCGACAGGCGTTCTGGTCACCGTGCATCCGCAGATGCTCGACCTCGCCAGCATGTCGCAATTCCTGCTGATGACCGCGGATCTGCTGACTGTCGTGCGCAAGGCGGGCGGCGAGCTGCGCTATGATTTCCTGCGCTACCTCGTGACGCGCTACGAGCCGCAGGATGGCCCGCAGACGCAGATTGTCGGCTTCCTGCGGCACTTGTTCGGCGAGCGCGTGCTGACCAACCCGATGTTGAAATCGACCGCCGTGTCGGATGCCGGCCTCACCAAGCAGACCCTCTACGAAATCAGCCGCCAGAGCATGGGGCGGTCCACATACGCCCGCGCCGTCGAGGCGCTCGACGCGGTCAACGGCGAGGTTGAGCAACTCATCAAGCAAGCCTGGGGGAGACGGCCGTGATCGACCGCAAGACCGTGATCAAGGCGGCGTTCAGCGCCGGCACGTCGGCGCCGAGCGAGGCAAGGCCCGACCGGGTGTCCTCGGGCGCCGTTCGCGCCATGGGCCTCAGTCTCGGGCGGCTTGGTGAGGACGCGGCGCGAGTGGAACAGCTGGAGCGGCAGCTTGCCGCGAGCGACACGATCAAGGAGCTCGACGCGGCCTTGATCGAGCCCTCCTTTGTCGACGACCGGCTGGCGCGCAACGCGGATCAGGAGTTCCGCCGCCTGGTCGAGAGCATCAGGAATTCGGGGCAACAGGTGCCGATCCTGGTGCGGCCGCATCCCGACCAGGCGGAGCGCTACCAGGTCGCCTACGGCCACCGACGCCTGAGCGCCTGCGCGGAACTCGGACGCCCGGTGCGCGCGGTCGTGCAACAGCTTAGCGATGCCGAGCTGGTGACCGCTCAAGGCAAGGAAAATGCCGAGCGTCGCAACCTGTCGTTCATCGAGCGCTCGCTGTTCGCCGCCGGGCTGCAAGCCAAGGGGTTCGAGCGGGCGACCATCCAGGCAGCACTCGCGGTCCATCCGGCGGAGATGACGCGCCTGCTCGCCGTCGCGCGCAGCCTGCCGATCAGCGTCGCCGCCGCCATCGGCCCGGCGCCGCGCGCCGGACGGCCGCGCTGGATGGAGCTTGCCGCGCTGTGCGACAATCAAGACAACCGGGAGCGTCTGTCGACCCTGTTGGCCGACACCGCCGTTCAGGCGATGAGTTCCGACAACCGGTTCGCTTTCATACTCGACACCTTGCGTGGCCTGGCCGCTCCTGCCGGCGAAACCGACGCGATCGCCGATCCCGATGGCAGGCCGGTCATACGCGTCGAACGGCATGACGCCGGAGTGCGACTGACGGTGGATGAGCGGGCGCAACCAGGATTGGGCGAGCATCTGCTGACGCTGCTGCCTGGTATCGTAGGCGCTTTTGCGGACAGCGTAAGGAAGCGCTCTGACAAACCGCTGAACGAGGGTGAGGGCTCTGCCCTCGACCGAGGGCCGCCGGTCTGACGCGATGAGCGAGTATCCCACCTCGCCCGGACCACTGACGACGCCGGATCGGCAGGTCGACCTGCCCCTCTGGCTCTGGGCAGCTTTCGCGGCTTTCGTCGGGCCGGCGCTTTGCTTGGCGGGTCGTCCGACGCCTGCCGGGGTGGCGGTTGCGTTTACGACCGTCGGCATCGCAATCGCTCATGCGACGGTGGCACTCGGCTGGCGTGCCGCCTCAGCCTTTCTGGCCATCTGCCTTGTCGTCACGTTCTCCACAGAGAATGCGAGTGTTCTGACCGGAGCACCGTTTGGGCACTACCACTTCGTCGTTGGTGCCGCTCTGCCTCACGTCGGGTCGATCCCGTTGATCGTGGGTTTCCTGTATTTCGGGATGGGGTATCCGTCCTGGGTTGTTGCGGGAGTGTTGTTGGACCGGGCAGGTCTCGAACCGGACAGCCGGTTCAGGCTCGCAGCTCTTCCGCTGGTCGCAAGCTTCGTCATCGTCCAGTGGGACGTGGTCATGGACCCGCCAAGTTCGACACTGGGCGGCGCCTGGGTGTGGCACGATGGCGGCGGCTATTTCGGCGTCCCGCTCACCAACTATCTTGGATGGTATCTGACGGTCTGGATATTCTTTCAGGCTTTTGCCTGCTGGCAGTTCTCACGTCGGAACAGTCGCTCCACGCGGATTGTGGACCAGAGAAGCTTGTTCTGGCTGATCCCGATCCTTTTATATCTCGGAGCAGGTCTTTGCCAGATCATGCCCCTGTTCACGACCCCGGATGGTGTTGTCGTGAATGCCGCCGGCCAGCACTGGCACGTTCGCGATTTGCGTGAGACCACGGTGATCGTGATGACGGCAACCATGTTGGCAACCTCGGTGCTCGCTCTGCTGCGATGGTTCGACGGCTTGCGACGGTGAGTGTCGTCCGGAACGCGAGCCGATCCCTGGTCCGCTTGCTCTAACCCCTTGGCGATAGATGTTCCGGCGCGCCAGCAGCCGAGAACAGCACCACGGTCGGCGCGCCGACAGAGGCCGCGACGTGGATCGGTCCGGTGTCGTTGCCGACCACCAGCGCCGCGCCGGCCGCCAATCGATGATCGGCTGGCTTATGGAGTTTAACAGACTTACTATGGTTTACTGAAATTTGAGAGTTTACCTTGGACGCAGCCAGAAACCCCTATGCGCCCGGTGCCGGCACTCCCCCACCCACCCTGGCTGGCAGAGACGCGCTGCTGGACAGCGCCAGGCTCGCGCTGAGCCGCATCAAACTTGGCCGCCAAGCGAAAAGCTTTGTCGCTGTCGGCCTGCGAGGCGTCGGCAAGACTGTCATCATGAACGAAGTCCAGAAACTCGCGGAAGCCGAGAACTTCCACGTGATCTACCTGGAGGCGTATGATGAAATCAGCCTCCCGAGCGCATTGGCGAAGGCGCTGCGCCCGGTCCTGCTGAAAGTCTCAGGCAAGGACCGAGCGCACCATCTCGCCGTGCGTGCGTTGGCTGGCCTGCGAAACTTCGCCTCGGTCTTCAAGGTCAAGATCGGGGATGTCGACCTCTCCATCAACGCCGAAGAGGGACTGGCCGACACCGGAGACATCATGAACGATCTGCCAGACTTGCTTGTTTCTGTCGGTGAAGCGGCAAAGGCAACCGGGTCGGCAGTGTCGATCATCATCGACGAAGTGCAGTATCTGTCGGAACGCGACATGTCCGCACTCATCATGGCGATGCACCGCTGCAGCCAGAAATCCCTGCCGGTCGTGCTGTTCGGCGCCGGGCTGCCACAACTGCGTGCGAAGATGGGGGACGCCAAGACCTATGTCGAACGCTTGCTCGATTTCCCGCAGGTCGACGCCCTGTCAGACGAAGCGGCCCGGCTTGCCATCGAAAAACCGGCGAAGGACGAGGACGTCGACTATACACCAGGGGCGCTTCACGAAATACTGCGCGTAACCGCCGGTTATCCCTATTTTATCCAGGAGTGGGGCCATTTCGCCTGGTTGGCAGCCCGATCAAGCCCGATCACCCAGGCAGACGTGGTCAGATCACACGCGGCCGCGATCCAGAAACTCGACGAGAGCTTCTTTCGTGTCCGTCTGGACAGGATGACCCCGACCGAGCGGCGCTACATGCGAGCGCTGGCGCAGCTTGGCCCTGGCTCGCACCGCTCCGGCGACATCGCCAAGACCTACGGCGCGCGGGTGACGAGCGTTGCGCCACTCCGCTCCAGCCTGATTGCGAAAGGCATGATCTACAGCCCGGCGCACGGCGACACCGCGTTTACCGTCCCCCTGTTCGACGAGTTCATGCGCCGGGAGCAGCCCTGGCCGGCCGACTGACCCGTCAGCCGTGCCCGTCAGCCGCGCCCGTCAGCCATGACCGTCAGGCGATGCGGCTTGGCCGGTCGTAGTGGTTGATCGCCCAGATCGCCGCCTGGGTCCGGTTCGTCACCCGCACCTTGCGCAGCAATCCCTTGACGTGAACCTTGACCGTCGCCTCCGAGATCGTCAGCTCGCGGGCGATCGCCTTGTTGGAAGACCCGCCAACCAGATACTGCAGTATCTGTGATTCGCGCTCCGACAGCGAAATCTCCTTCTCGGCCGCCCTGTCGCCCAAAACCCTGTTGCCCACAACCCTGTCGCCCAAAGCCCGGTCGCCCAAAGCCCGGTCGCCGCGCCCGGCGATCGCCTGGTGCGGCATGCCGAAGCCGATGCGCCCGCCGGCGCCGGCGACGGGCGCCGTGCGAACCGGGATCCCGCCATCGGCATGGACGCCTGGCGCCGCGTTGCCCTGGACGCCATTGATCTGAACGATGCTCGGGCGGGGCATGGCGACCGCCTCGAATTCAGGGGTGCCGTCCGGCGCCGGCAGCCTGGCGCAGCCTTCTGCAACGTCCGCGTTGCCGCACGGCTCGGCAAGCCCGCAGGTGGCCAGCAGCTTGGCGAGCTCAGGCGGGAAGAATTGCTGTCCAAGAATCACGAGGTCGAGCGAGCGTGCGAGCACCTGGCCCGAGATGTCGTTCGACAGGAACGCATCGACGCCGGCGGCGAGCGCACGGGCGACGCCCTTGCGCGACACCTCCTCGACAAGGGCGACGAAGCGGATCGTCGGCCACTGGCTGCGGGTGCGCCGCAGGCAGGCAAGATCGGCCTCGGCGGTCGCGTCATCCGAGCAATCGCGGGGCCACCGCACGAGGGCGCGGGCGCCGGGCGGGCGGCCGCGCGCCGCGCCCAGCGCCCCCGCCTGGGCGGCTACGCAAAACGACGCCCGACGCAAAACTTCTTTTATCCCCTCTCGGAACAGTCGCGAACGATCGACGATAAGAATAGTGCCGCGTTTCATCGAGTGCCTTTCTGGCCGACGGTCCAATCTGCGTTCATAGACTTGGCAACAAGGCAGGCCGACGCCGCGCGGCCTGAGCTCCATCCTCCAGCGCCGGAAAGCTCCGGTCGACCGCACCCGCCATGCCGCCAGCGCGGCGACACGGTCCCACATCGCGTCAATCCAGCCGGACGGACGCGAAATCTCACCCGATCGAGCGATAAGCGCGACCAACCAATACTGTTACTCGGCCATTAATCGATTGGATGCGCACGAAGCGCACAAACCCGGCTCTTTTTTGACGTTGCAGAGCCGTATCATACCGGCAAACGCCATGCCAGCTTTTTCTACAAAGAAGATGCTTGTTACAGTTGTAACACAAAAATGTTACTTT
>CAXTSD010000113.1:0-7401 GCA_964246775.1 uncultured Acetobacteraceae bacterium
GGCAAGTGCCTGGCCATGCGCTGCCCCGTTCGGACCGTTGAGCTCCCCCTCCCAGCCAGTATTTTCACTCACCGCCCGCCCGTTGCTGGGCGCACCCAGCGCGGCGGCGGCCGCGACGTCACTACCGCGAACGGCGCCGCCAGCACCAGGCCGAGGATCGCCGGCGCCGCCAGCGCGAGCGCCGCCCACGAGCCGACGGCGAACAGGCCGGCCAGCGCCAGCAGCGGCAGGCGCGGCATGCTGGCGGCCTGCCCGCTCGCCGCCAGCACGGCTGCCAGCGGCAGCATCGCGAACCAGAACGGCGTCAGCGCGTAATGCAGGATCGCCTGGAGCATCTGCAGCCGGCCGAGCCGGCCGAGCTCGCGGCGGTGCAGCAGGAACCGGTATTGCAGGTTGCCGGCCGCCCAGCGCGCGTCCCGACGGATGAACTCCGGCAGGCTCGGCGGCTGCTCCTCGTGCGAGCCGGCGTCGTCCGGCAGCACCCGCACCGCCCAGCCGGCGGCATGCAGCCGCGCCGCCTCCACGTGGTCGTGCGACAGGATGAGCGTGCCGTCAGGCAGCGGCGGCAGGCGGCAATGGGCGCGGAACGGCGCGATGCGCACCAGCGCGTTGTGCCCCCAGTACGGCCCCTGATCGCCCTGCCACCAGGCTTGCCCGGTCGCCCAGATGCGCAAGCCCTGACGATGGCCGATCTGCAGCAGCCGGGGAAACAGCCTGGCGGCGGGATGCCCGGCGAAGGTTGCTTGCAGTATGGCGAGCCGGGGCGATGCGCGCATCACCCGTACCATCCGCAAGACCGTCGCGGCGGTCATGTCCGAGTCGGCGTCAAGGCACAGCATGAGCTCGAAGCGCCCGGCGGTTCGGTCGAGGAAATCCATCACGTTGCCGGCCTTGAAGCCGGTATTGGCGGCACGCCTTCGATAGAACACCCGCCGCTCGCCGAAGCGCGCCGTGAGCGCCGCCACCGCGGCCAGTTCGCGGCAGGCGATCGCATCGTCGGCGGTGTCGGAGAGCAGGCAGGCGGTGAAAGCGTCGCCACGACCTTGTTCGGACAATCCGGCGAGCAGCCCGGCGAGGCGCTCGGCGACGACCTCCACCGCCTCGTCGCGCACGCACACGGCAAGCGCGGTCTGCGGCCAGGGCGTGTCGGCCGCCGGCCGCCGCAAGGCCGGCAGCACCGCGGCAGCCGGATCCCGCGTCGCGAGGCGGAGCGTGAAGCCGACGAGCGCGGTGGCCGCGGAGAGCGCGAGCCAGGGCGCATTCGCCGTGATGCACAGCATCAGCAGCACGCGCGGCACAAGCTGATCAGCATCGCCTGGCGCGAGGGTCATCGCCGCCAAAGCGAGCAGCGCCGCCGTGTTCAGAGCGACGAGGAGCAGGAACACGGCACGCCGGGAACGCGCATGCTCCAGCGGCTCCGGCGACGGGACATCATAGAGGCGAGCACCGTCAGGCAGCGCGCTGACGCTCCAGCAGGAGTTGCGCCGCGAACGGTCCGCACTCGCGATACATCGGGTAGAGCAGCGCCACCTGCCGGTCCGCCGCTTCGGCGTCGAACCAGGCCGGACCGCCGGCGCGAGCCTCGTCCTGCGGCCGCATCAGCACGCGCTTCGCACCGGGGCGCGGCGCGTCGAGCAGCAGCGCGTCGCCGCGCGCCCGCAACCGGGCGACGCCGCGCCAGCCGATGCGGTGATAGCTCATCGTCTCGCTCTCCAGGCCGGGCACGATCACCTTGACTACCTTCACCGGGCTGTCCGCGGGCGAACAGTCGATCCACACGATATCAAGGTCCTGCTCGCCGAGACGCTCGGCCAGCAAAGCAAGGCGTGCGTCGGACGTCTCGATGCGAGCCGCCGGCGCCGTCGGCAGCGAGGAGAATTTTACCCGAGAGCGTTCGGCGAAAACGCGTGGCGCGAGCCGGCGGCGCAGTTCGGGAACGCCCTGCCCGACCCATTCCGCCATCGCGTCCAGGGCGCGGTTCTCCTCCTCCTCGAGCAGGGCCGCCTCGATCTGCGGCCCGGCATAGTCGGGCGGCACGTGGTCGCGAACCAGGCCGATCGGTCCGTGCGTCGCCGCCTTGCGGGCGCGCGAGCCGATGAACTCGAGCAGCGCCTTGCGCAGGCCGCGGGCGCGGTCAGGGTGCGAGGCTTCGCCGCAGGCGGTGATCTGGATCGCGACCGTCGGCTCGCCCCGGTCGTCGCCGACGACGTAGAGGTCGGCGAGGCCGAGATCGGTGGAGGCGAGCTTCACGGTCACGTCGATGTCGAGGGCTCGCAGCCGCTCGAGAAGCAAGCGGACGGTCGCCTCCTGCTCGATGTCGAGTTCGACGACGACGCCCTGGTCGAGAGCGCGAAAACTCACGACGTTGCCGTCGCGCTGGGTCAGTTCCATCAGCCCGTGGGCGATGGCATGCGCGATGTCGAAGCCGGCGCCAAGGCCGTTGGTGATCGGCGTGATCAGCCGCGGCTTGCGGCCGGTGAGCTGGTAGGGGTAGGCGGCGACCCACTCGCGCGGCACCATCACCGCCTCGCCGGTCGGCCAGCGTCTGGCTTCTACCCAGTCGAGCGTGGTGTCGGCCGTGTAGTCGCAACCGGCGGGCAGGCAGAGGGTCAGCGGGTCGACAACGCCTCGCTCGCCGAGCTCGGACGCGAGGGCGGCGTAGCCGCTGGTGCGTATGGCGGCGTTTGCGACCTTGGCGCCGACATGGACCTCCTCGCACAACTCGCCGAGCGCGCCGACCTCAGCCTCGATCGCGGTCAGCCCGTAGCCGTAACCGATGGTCGCCGGCTGGTCCGGCATCAGCAGGCTGGCTTGGACCACCGGCACGCCGATGCGGTCCAGCCCATCGATGCGAAAAACCAGGACGCGCCCCTCGGCCGGCATGCTGCCGCGGAAGGCGGCGGCGATCTCGTGCAGGCTCTGGCTCAGCAATGCTTGTTCCCCCTGATCGCTCGCCTAAACTCGGGGGTTGGTCGAATTCGTCAAGCAGTCTCGCGTCAACCCGGCCCGAAGCCGGGCCGGGGCGACGCGCGCCCGGCCCGGCTTTCGGCCTATTTGGCGTCGATCTGCGCCTGAGTGAAATATTTGTCCTTCACCAACTGGTCGATGTTGGACTTGGTCAGCGAGATCGGGGTGAGCAGGATGGTACTCACGTCCTTCTTGCCGTTGTTCATCTTGGACGTGTAAGCCGGCGTCTTGCCCTTCGCAAGATCGACCGCCATCTGGGCCGCCGTCGTCGCGATCAGCTTGAGCGGCTTGTAGACGGTCATCGTCTGGGTGCCCTGCTCGATGCGCTGGGCCGCGGCAAGGTCGGCATCCTGGCCGGACACCGCGGTCTTGCCGGCAAGGCCCTGCGCCGCCAGCGCCTGGATGGCGCCGCCGGCGAGCGCGTCGTTCGAGGCGACGATGGCGTCGATCTTGTTGGCGTTCGAGGTCAGCGCGTTCTCGGTGTCCGAAAGTGCGGTGGTGGCGCTCCACTCCGGCACCCACTGCGCGCCGACGATCTTGACCTTGCCGGCATCGACCTGCGGCTGCAGCACCTTCATCTGACCTTCGCGAAACAGCTTCGCGTTGTTGTCGGTCGGCGCGCCGCCGAGCAGGTAGTAGTTGCCGGTCGGCTTGGCGCTGAGCAGGCCCTGCGATTGCATCTCGCCGACGCGGACGTTGTCGAAAGAGATGTAGGCGTCGATGTCGGAGTCGAGGATCAGCCGGTCATAGGCGATGACCTTGATGCCGGCCTGCTTGGCTTCGGCGATGGTGTTGGCCAGCACCTTGCCGTTGAACGGCACGATGACGATCACGTCCATGCCGCGCGAGATCAGGTTCTCGACCTGGGCCGTCTGCCGGCTCTCGTTCGCATCCGCCGACTGCACGCTCACGGTGGCGCCGAGCTTCTTCGCGGCGGCGATGAAGTAGTCGCGGTCATGCGCCCAGCGCTCGATGCGCAGGTCGTCGATGGAGAAGCCGATCTTCGGATGGGCGGCATTCGCGTGCGCGCTCGCCGACAGGCCGAGCGTCAACGCCGCGCCGACGAAGACGCCGGCGACGGCGCGACGGCTGGCTTGAACAGAGCCAAACATGGTCAGTTACTCCTCCCGATTGTCGAGGCGGACCGGGGCGCCGGCCGCTCGCTCTTTCGTCGTTCGATGCTGCGGCGCAGCTTCATGCACGCACGACTTTGCCGGACAAGAGCAAACTGCGGCAGGCGGCGCAAGACCTCGTAACGATCGCGCAAGAGACGCGGGCGCGGTGCAGAGCGGCGCATTATCCCGCCGAACGCAAGCGGCGGTGCGGGCGTTGCGGGTCCTGGCGGGCGAGTGCCGACGATGTCTCGCGCCGCCATGCCTGCGAAGCAGCGAGGGAGGCCCTGATGCGCCCGACGATTTTCACCGAATTCGACAGCGTCCGCTTCGAGGGTCGGGACAGCGGCAACCCGCTCGCCTACCGCTATTACAACGCCGAGCGCGTGGTGCTCGGCCGGACGTTGCGCGAGCATCTGCGCTTTGCCGTCGCCTACTGGCACAGCTTCGCGATGAACGGCAGCGATCCGTTCGGCGCCCCGACCCTCAATCGCCCGTGGATGGACCGGCAGGACGGCATGCAGGCGGCGCGGGACAAGGCCGACGCCGCTTTCGATCTGTTCCGCGTTCTCGACGTGCCGTTCTACAGCTTCCACGATCGCGACATCGCGCCGGAGGGCGACGGCTTGCAGTCGAGCCTGCGCAACTTCCACGAGATGGCCGACTATCTCGGGGCGAAGATGCAGGCGGGCAAGATACGGCTGCTCTGGGGCACGGCGAACCTGTTCAGCCATCCACGCTTCATGGCGGGTGCCGCCACCAACCCGGACCCGGACGTGTTCGCCTACAGCGCGGCGACGGTGAAGCACTGCATGGAGGTGACGCACGCGCTCGGCGGCGACAACTACGTGCTGTGGGGCGGGCGCGAGGGCTACGAGACGCTGCTCAACACCGACCTCGCGCGCGAGCTCGACCAGCTCGGGCGCTTCCTCAGCCTGGTCGTCGACTACAAGCACAGGATCGGCTTTGCCGGCCAGATCCTGGTCGAGCCGAAGCCGAAGGAGCCGACGGCGCATCAGTATGACTTCGACACGGCGACGGTCTACGGCTTCCTCAAGCATTACGGCCTCGAGCGCGAGGTCAAGCTCAATCTCGAGGCGAACCACGCGCTGCTCGCGGGGCACAGCTTCGAGCACGAGATCGCCATGGCGGCGGCGCTCGGCATTCTCGGCTCGCTCGACGTGAACCGCGGCGATCCGTTGCTGGGCTGGGACACCGACCAGTTTCCCAACAACCTGCACGACATGACGCTGGCGATGCTGCGCGTCATCGAGGCGGGCGGGCTCGGCAAGGGCGGGCTCAATTTCGACGCCAAGATACGTCGCCAGTCGATCGATCCGGCGGACCTGGTCCATGCCCATGTCGGCGGCATCGATCTCTGCGCCCGGGCGTTCCTGGTCGCCGCCGACATCGTCGCGGATGGACGCTTCGCCAGGCAGCGCGCCGCGCGCTACGCCGGATGGGACAGCGCCGAGGCGCGCGCCATGCTGGAGGGCGGCATGACGCTCGAGGCGATCGCCGCCGCCGCGGAGGCTGGCAATCTCGATCCACAGCCGCGTTCCGGGCGACAGGAACAGCTCGAGAACCTGATTGGCGGCTTCCTGTGAGGCGACGGCCGCTGTCGCGAGCGTTGAACACCGCGGCCCGGCGCACGATGTAGACTCCAACACGGGAGCGTCACGCGATGTTTGCCGCCCAAGCCTCGATGTTCATGCCGACCCACGACGCCGAGGCGCGACTCGCGCGGTTGCGCCGGCTCGCCTGGCTGATCGACGGGGCGTTCACGCTGCCAGGGACACGGTTCCGCTTCGGTCTCAACAGCATCATCGGCCTGTTGCCGGTCGGCGGCGACGCGGTGCTCGGGGCGCTGTCGCTCTACATCGTCTACGAGGCGGCGCAACTCGGCCTGCCGAGGCACAAGCTTCTGCGCATGGTCGGCAACATCGCGCTTGAGGTCGGCGGCGGCAGCGTGCCGATCCTCGGCGACGTGTTCGACATGGCGCTGAAGGCGAACCTGCGCAATCTGGCGATCATCGAGGCGCATCTGCGCGGCCCTGGCAAGGCTTGGCGGCCCACGCCCTGACCGGACCCAACCGGCGAATGGCTACCAGCCCATGCTGCCGGGGACACCCTTGAACGGGCCGATCAGGTCGGACGTCACCCAGCCGCCATAGAAGCCGCCGGGCTGCGGCGTCACCTGCTCGTCGCCGACGAAGCATTGCTCCATCGCGCCCGCATAGACAGCCAGGTAATCCTTGAGCGCGGCATAGGCCGGCATCGGCTCGGGATAGCTCCAGGCCGCGCGCTCCGCCCGGCACGTTCCGGCCGCGATCGTCCAGTAGCGCGCCTCGCCCTTCCATTCGCACAGGCTGCGCCCGGCCGCGGGCTCCAGCCGGCACTCCGTGAAGGCTTCGGGCGGCATGTAGTATACCGGCGGATGCGAGATCTCGAGCACGCGCAGCGCGGCATCGGTGCGCATGATCGTCCGGCCGGCGAACACGATGCGCAACGTGCGCGCTACCGGCTGCAGCGCCGGCGGCCGCGGGTATTGCCAGACATCTTCCATTGCGTTGCTTTCGGAGATCAGGAGAGGCGCCTTGCGATATCCGCCGCCATGTCGGCGCTGGTCTCGTCGGCCGGTATCGGCGCCAGATAGCGGCCGTCCGGGCCGATCAGCAGCAGCACCGAACTGTGGTCGAGCGTGGTGTCCAGCCCACCGGCGCCGTGCGGGTGTGCAACCGTGCGCACCCGGTAGGCGGCTTCGACCTGCCTGATCTGCCTGGCGGTTCCGGTGAGGCCGAGCAGGCGCGGCGAAAAGGCGGCGACGTAGCCGCGCAGCACGTCGGGCGTGTCGCGCTCGGGATCGACGGTGATGAACAGCGGCTGCACGCGATCCGCCTTGGCGCCGAGCGCGTCGAGCGCGTTGCCGAGCGTCGCCAGCGTTAATGGGCAGACGTCGCGGCAGGCGGTGTAGCCGAAATAGACCAGCAGATAGCGGCCGCGAAAGCTGCGGTCGGTGATCGGCCGGCCGTCCGCCGCGGTCAGGGTGAACGGTCCGCCGATCCCGCCCGACCGCGTCGGGCTGCTGCCGCCGAGCAGCCACAGATAGCCGCCGGTAAGCAGCAGCAGGCAGGCGGCGCCGCACAGGGCCGCGATCAGGCCGCGATGGTCCTGACGAGGGATCTTTCGCATCGGCTTACATGCGCATGTGGGCGTGGTCGGGCGCGGTGGCGGCGGCGACCGGGTGAGCCTTGATCGCCTGCACCGCGGCGGCGAGCGCTGCTGCGTCGCGCCAGCCCGGCCGCGCGTCGGCGGGCTCGAC